>JAXKFZ010000102.1:0-10549 GCA_036550635.1 Collinsella sp.
GCCGGCGCCGCGAGCCATACGGACATAGTCCTTATCGAGCTCCTCGACCATGGCAGTACGCACGATACGAGTCATCTGGCCCGTCAGCGGGAATGCCAGAGCGATAGCGGGCATGATCATACGTCCCAGATAGCCAGCCGGATTCGTGGTGAAGTGAGGCAGAGCACCCGATGCCGGAAGCACCTTAAGGTAGGAAGAGAACAGCAGGATCAACAGAACGGCAAGCCAGAACGACGGGGTTGCCAAGCCGGCGATGGAAAAGACGCGGATCACTTGGTCCGGCCATTTGTCGCGATACAGTGCCGCGATGACGCCGAGCAAAAACGAAACGACCGCACCGATAGCAAGACCGATAAAGGTCAGCTGCATCGTGACGGGCAGGGCCGTGGAGATGCGCTTGGCAACGGAGTTGCGAGCAGCACCATAGGTGCCCATGTCGCCATGGATCAGATCGCCCATATAGCGCACGTAGCGCACGGGCCAGGGGTCGTCCAGACCATACTTCTCATGGTACTCGGCAACCGCCTCGGGCGAGGCACCGTCACCCAACGCCGTGTAGGCGGGGTCGGTCTTGGAGAACGACATAAGGAAGAACACCAGGACGGTGACGCCCAATGCCATGATCGGCAGCGCCACAAGACGCCTTCCAATCAAACGTAGCAAGTTGTTCACGTTCTCTCCCCTTTCTTTTGTCGGTAGGACCAACTGGTATATGAGTACGGATACTCATTACAAGACCCGAGCGACATCGTTGCCGCCCGGGTCTTTGTTTCAACTATGAGGATACGGTCCCAACGACCGACATCCTGCATACAGACTCAAGCGAGTCTTACGCCTTGACGGTCGCAACGCCCCTGAAGGACATGCTCGTCGTGCCGATGCCCTTGAAGCCATCGAGGGCCTCGCCGTTGGGTGCAGTGGACGGATCGTCCCAGGAAGCGGAGACGGTCTTGACGTGGACAACGGGGTACAGAACGGCGTTGTCGGCAATGATGTCGAAGCACTCGTTCCACTTCTTCTGCTGCTCGTCGCCCTCGGCGGCAAGAGCCTCGTCCATGAGGCCGTGGAGCTTCTGCCACTCAGCGGACTCCTTCCACGGGCAACGGGTCTGCATCCAGACGTTGTCGCCGTACCACCAGTTGAGCAGCAGGTCGGGGTCGGCGCCGAAGCAGGAAGGATCGCCAGGGGCAAGGAGGATATCGTAGGCCTCGCCGCCGTCGATGGCAGCGTAAGTGGCCGGCGAGGTATCGGTCTGGATGGTCACATCGAAGCCGAGAGCGTCGAGGTCGTTCTTGACCTGGGCGGCCATGCCCTTAATCTGCTCGTTGTCGGTGGTGCGTAGGGTGATGGCACCCGGGGTGATGCCAGACTCCTCGATGAGCTTCTTAGCCTTCTTGGCGTCGGTCTTGTACACCGTGGAAGCCTCATGATAGTTGGTGAAGCTCTTGGGCAGGTAGCAGCTGGCAGCGGTGGCAAGGCCGGCGAAGGTGTTGCTGACCATCTTCTCGGTGTCGAGCGCATACATGACAGCCTGACGGACCTTGACGTTGTTCCAAGGCTCCTTGGCGACGTTGAACATGATGAAGCGGGTGCCGAAACCCTGAACGTTATCGATCTTGCAGCCGGCGCTCTCGAGCTGGTCGACGGCGTCAGCGGTAACGAGCTCCATAACGAGCGTGGAGCCCTCCTGCTGAGCGGTAACGCGAGCGGTGGGGTCGGTCAGGATGCTGTACTGGATCTTCTTATCCTCGGCAGCATACTCACCGTTGTACTCGGGGTTGGGAACCAAGGTGATCTCGGTATCGGAGATAGAGTCGTACATCCAGGGGCCGGAACCGATCGGCTGCTTGGCGCGATCCTCCTCGGTCTGGGTGGCCGGGGTAACGCGGACGATGGCCAGACGATCCTTGAGCAGGGAGAAGTTGGGGACCTTAGTCTTGACCGTCACGGTGCTGGCGTCCTTGGCCTCGATGGACTCGAAGGGCTGGAAGAACGGAGCATAGGTAGCGGAAGCGGCGCAAGCGGTGTAGGAGGCAACGACATCGTCAGCGGTGACCTCGGTGCCATCGGAGAACTTGGCGCCCTTGCGGATGGTGACCTCGAAAGTGGTGTCGTCCACAGACTTGGGATCGTCGGTGGCGAGCTCGTTGAAGGTGCTGTAGTCGTGGTAATCGATGCCGTAGAGGCCCTCGACGACGTGCCAGTTAGCACCCAGGCCCACAGCGGAGCCAGTGCTGGCGGGATCGAAGCTGGACGGAGCGTAAGCGGAACCAGCGGTGATCACGCCGCCGCCACGGTTGGCGGAATCGGTGGAGCCGGAAGCGGAACCCTCGTCGCTAGAGCTGCCACCGCAGCCAGTGAGACCAAGGCCGGCGACAGCAGCGACGCTGCCGGTGAGGCCGAGGAACGAACGCCTGGACATACCCTTGTTGATGATGGCCATGTCTTCTCCTATCAATAGAGAATCTTACTCGGGAGCACCTAGACGTGCCCCCGCGCAACTTGCGGACGATATATACCTTACCTACCGACGAACCCAACTGAGGTGCCGCGCTCGGCGACCGATACATACATACGCTTGAACGGTATTTACTACCGTTCACCGAATTCATTGACAAATGATTCGCCAGACAGTATGTATCGGCGAGGTGAGATATCAGTCTTCGTCAACCCGCAGGATAGCAGGGTTTTCGCTTGGGTTAGTCAAACGTTTTAGCGTTAATAAAACCCGAAACCAGCAGGCAATCATGGCGAAATAAATGGTTGAAAATCGCGCAATCATGTATATCAGTTGTTTAGGCTCGTGTTTAGCTATCGGAATGGCCAGCCGCCGCCTCGGCGCGCTCGGCATTCCATGCAACGAGCGCCTCGTGGACCGCCTTGGCAACATCGGCAGGTATGCCGCGAACTTCCGCGATCTCTTGCTCGCTCGCCGCGCGCAAACGCTTCATCGAGCCAAAATGGCGCATAAGGGCACGTTTTCTGGTGGGTCCCACGCCCGGAACGTCATCGAGTACCGAAACCGTCATGGCTTTATCGCGCAACTCACGGTGGAACGTGATGGCAAATCGGTGGGACTCATCGCGTACCTGTTTAATTAGATAGAGCGAAGCAGACCCGGTCGGCAGCACGACAGGAGTCTCGTCCCAAGGCACAAAAACTTCCTCGTCGGCCTTCGCCAAGCCACAAACTGGTATATCGAGCCCAAGAGCCTCAAGTTGCTTGATCGCAGCGGTCAATTGCGGCTTACCGCCATCGACAACGAGCAAATCGGGGCGCGAGCCAAAGCGCTCGTCGGCCATGCGCTCGGGAGCATAGCGTCGTCCCAAAACCTCGGACATCGACACGAAGTCGTTTGCCTCGTCCAATTCGGCCTGAATTTTAAAACGACGGTACTGGCTCTTGTCGGCGCGCCCGTTGGTAAACACCACCATCGAGGCGACCGTAAAGGTGCCATGCAGTGTAGAGATATCGAAGCACTCGATACGCAACGGCGGCGATGGCAGCGCCAACGCACTTTCGAGCTCCAGGAGCGCTTGATTGGTGCGGTCGTCAGCGTACCCCGTTCGCATCATGTAGCGCATGAGGGCATGGCGCGCATTTTTGGATGCCATATCGAGCAGACGGTACTTTTCGCCACGCTGCGGCCTATGGAGATGGCAGGAACGCTCACGCTTGCCCGCAAGCCACTCCCCCAGCGCCTCCGCATCCTCAAGCTCGACGGAAAGGTTGACCTCAGCTGGAATATCAGCCGTCTCGTCGTAATAGCGCTTAAGAAAGCCCGACTGGAGCTCTTCCTCGTCAACATCAAGACCCTTGTCGAGAATGAACTCGCAGGTGCGAACTGTTCGGCCCTCGCGAACGACGAAGACGCAAGCGGCGGAGATGGTCTCCTCGCGATAGAACCCGATGACATCGATATCGACACTGGAGGGAAAAACGACTTGCTGACGATCGTCCAGACCCCTGATGACCTCCAAACGACGTTTGACGCGTGCCGCGCGCTCAAAGTCGAGTGCCTCGGCGGCATCCGTCATCTCGGAGGTCAGCTCATCGACGACATCCTTGCGATGGCCCGACAAAAAGCGCTCGACACGCTTGACGTTCTTGGCATAGTCTGCCGGGGAAATCGCGCCGACACACGCACCCGGGCCGCGCCCGACATGGTAGTCAAAGCAGGGACGCCCGTTTTGTGCGCAAATCATATTGACGATGTCTTCCTCGCCCTTGTGGGACTCGATGGTACGGCGACAACGACGCCACTCCGCACAGGATGCAGAGCAGATGGGGATAACCTTGCGCAGCGTATCTATCGTCTCACGTGCCGCACGGCTATCGGTATAGGGTCCAAAATAGCGCGTTCCCGGCTTATGACGCTCACGCGTGTATTTGATCGCGGGATACAGGTCGCCCTTTGTAATGGCGATAAAGGGGTAGCTCTTGTCATCCTTGAGGTCGACGTTAAAGTACGGATGGTACTGGCCGATCAGGTTGCGCTCGAGTACAAGCGCCTCATGCTCGGTTTCGACAACGATGTAGTCAAAGCTCGCCACCAGCTGCATCATCAGCGGGATCTTTTGACGCTCATCCTGCAGTGTCACGTATTGACGCATGCGGGCGCGCAGGTTTTTCGCCTTGCCCACGTAGATGACATCGCCCTTGGCATCCTTCCAAAGGTAGCATCCGGGCTGTGTGGGAACGCGCGAAACCTGCTCGGCAAGCGTTGGTATGTTGTCGTGACCGGCCACGCGCACCTACTTGCGACGAAGCAGCGCCGAGACCTCGGGCATCTTAAGGACGACGGCAAGGCCAAAGGTAACAACAAGCGAGGCGACACCCGCAACGCAAACGTAGCCAAGAGTAATCAGAATCGAGCCGCCAAGTGCCCCGACAAAGTGTTCAAGCGCCCACATGACGCCGGCGCCTGCGGCAGCACCTAGGCCACCGAGCAAAAGGCCAAAGAAACCGCCATGTAGGATAGATTTGACCTGAAGGCCACGCAGGCGACGACGCAGCCACCACAGCGAACAGCCGACCAAGATCACGTAGTCGACGACATACGAAAGCGCGATTGCCGGCATACCGAAGCCCAGCACAACGCCAAACAGCAGAACCGAGCCGGCCTGGCCGATGGCGGAATACAGGCAATAGCGGCTATAGGGCTTCATGTCGAGCAAGGCAGAGAAGCTCTTCTGCATCAACACGACCACGCCGTAGAGCGGCAGCGAGAGCGCCAGGTAGACAAGGTACTCGGACACCAGCGCCACGCCGGATTCATCGAACTTGCCAGCACAGTAGATCATATTGAGCGGACGTGCGAAGACAATCAGGTACAGTGCGAACGGAATCAGGAAGAACAGCATCTGGGCGACGCCACGCGAAATGCCCGTGCGAACGCTGTCGTAATCCTTCTCCTGTGCGTCATGAGAGAGCTCGGTATAGAGCGCCGTCGAAAGCGAGGCGGCAATCAGCGCGTAGGGCAGCGTGTACCACAGGCGCGCATAGGCGATGACGGAAGGACCCGTCTCGGGCTGGACCAACAGCGCGGCAGCGTTGGTGATAGAAGTCGAGACAAACATGCACACCGTGGCGAGCAGCGTCGGGATACCGAGCGCAATCGTCTGGCGCAGCGCGGGGTCCTTAAAGTCGATATGGATATGGGGATGCACGCCGTGCTTGCCAAGCGCGGGAATCTGACATGCCATCTGAACAAAGACACCGAGGGTCGTACCGGCCGCAATCAAGATGATGCCGGCACGTTCGCCAAACTGTGCGGACACGGGCGCAAAACCCATAAAGCTCGCAATGACGATCACATTGTTGAGGACCGGGGCAAACGTCGACCAGAAGTAGTCGCGGTGTGCGTTGAGAACGCCCGAGAACACCGAGCCCAAACCATAAAACAGAATCTGGATGGCAAAGAAACGGAACATGAACGCAGCGGTATCCATGCTGCCACCGTCACCCGAAAGGAACGATTGCGTCCAGATAAAGCCCGGGGCGAACACGGTCCCCAGCAACGAAATGCCACCCAGCACTAAAAGCAGAATGCCGAGCAGGTTGCCCACGTACTCGTTCGAGGCCTCGCGACCCTGCTCACGCCTCACGCCCATGTACACGGGCAAAAACGCCGTCACGAGCATGCCACCCATCACGAGTTCGTAGAGCATATTGGGCAGGTTGTTGGCGACCTGATAGGAGGACGAGAGTAGCGACATGCCGATAGCGGCCGCCATTGCCCACGTGCGGATAAAACCGGTGACGCGAGACACGATAGTCAGGATGGTCATAAGCCCGGCGGAACGACCAACCGTGGAGTAGTCCGACGAGCCCATGTCGTCAGTGTCATCTCGCGACGAAGAAGCTTCGGATGAGGGTGTCTGAGGCGCAGATTCTTTTGCAAAATGAGCTCCGCGCTTCAATTCTTCCTGCGGCATCGCTCAGTCCTCTCTCGTAATCGCGGCAACCGTCGCCCCGCAAAATGCAATTAAATCATCGGGTGCAAGCTCGAGCTGATAACCACGCTTGCCTCCCGAAATAAAAATGGTATCCCAAAGGACACACGTCTCATCAATGAGCGTCCGGTAGCGTTTTTTCATACCGACCGGGCTGCAGCCGCCGCGAACGTAGCCAGTCGCCGCAAGCAAATCCTTCACATGCATCATAACCAAGGACTTCTCCCCCGCGGCACGCGCGGCGGACTTTAGATCGAGCTCGTCGGCAACAGGGATGCAGCACACGACATAGTCGTTGGACGGTGTCACGCAGACCAAAGTCTTAAATCCTTGACCGGGCTCCTCGCCAAGCTGCTCCGAAATCGCGACCCCCAGGCCCACCGACTCATCACCATCGTCTTCGTACGTATGTAGAACATAGGAAATGCCGGCGCTTTCCAGCTCGCGCATCGCATTGGTTTTTGGCGTCTTTACAGCCTTTGCCATGACATATCCTTTCCCTCGCATTCGGACGCAAAGATTAAGTATATGTCCAATTCGGCTGCATACGTCACTTCGGCACAGCAAGCGCCATCGAATCACAAGGAGTCGATGGCGCCCATAAACTGAATCGCCTATTTATTGAGCATCAAGTTGAGCCTGACGCTCCCGGTCACGCCTGAGCAAAGGCGCCAAAAACTTGCCCGTATAACTCTGCGGACAGTCCGCAACCTGCTCCGGTGTGCCCGAAACCACGACGGTTCCGCCGCCGTTACCGCCCTCGGGACCCATATCGATCAGGCGGTCGGCAACCTTGATGACATCAAGGTTGTGCTCAATCACCAGCACCGTGTTGCCCGCATCGACCAAGCGCTGCAGCACATCGAGCAGCTGGCGGACGTCCTCAAAATGAAGACCGGTCGTCGGCTCGTCCAAAATATAGAACGTCTTGCCCGTCTGGCGTCGATGAAGCTCCTTGGCGAGTTTCACACGCTGCGCCTCGCCGCCCGAAAGCGTCGTGGCGGGCTGGCCCAGGCTCACGTAGCCCAAGCCTACATCGTACAGCGTCTGGAGCTTTCGCTTGATCTGCGGGATATTCCCAAAGAAGGCCAGCGCCTCGGTGACGCTCATGTCGAGCACGTCCGAGATGGTCTTGCCACGGTAGGTGACCTCGAGTGTCTCGCGGTTGTAGCGTTTACCGCCGCAAACTTCGCAGGGAACGTAGATATCGGGAAGGAAGTGCATCTCGATCTTGATCTGTCCGTCGCCCTTGCACGCCTCACAGCGCCCGCCACTCACGTTAAAGGAGAAACGACCCGGCGAGTAGCCGCGCGCCTTCGACTCCGGCGTACTCGCAAACAGCGCGCGAAGATCATCCCACAGGCCGATATAGGTAGCAGGGTTGGAGCGCGGCGTGCGGCCAATCGGCGACTGGTCGATATCGATAACCTTATCGATGCACTCGATGCCCTCGATTTTTTTATACGGACCCACAGGGCGCGTCGAGCGGTGAATGGCATTCGTAAGGGCAGGCGCAATGGTGTCGGTAACCAGGGAGCTCTTGCCCGATCCCGACACGCCGGTAACAACCGTAAGCGTACCAAACTCGATTTTGGCAGTAACGTTTTTGAGGTTGTTGGCTCGAGCGCCCGTAATTTTAAGGCAGCCGCGACCGGGCTTGCGCCGTTCATCAGGCACCCGGATCATTCGTTTACCGGTCAGATAAGCGCCCGTCATCGACTCGGGACACGCCATGATATCGGCAGGCGTTCCCGCCGCGACTACGTGTCCGCCGTTGACGCCGGCGCCGGGCCCCATGTCGATCACGTAATCGGCGGCACGGATTGTATCCTCGTCGTGTTCGACGACGATAACGGTATTGCCGATATCGCGCAGGCGCTCGAGCGTCTTAATCAGGCGCTCGTTGTCACGCTGATGAAGACCGATCGAGGGCTCGTCCAGAATATAGAGCACGCCCATGAGACCCGCGCCGATCTGCGTTGCCAGTCGAATACGCTGCGCCTCGCCACCGGAAAGCGTCGCCGAGGCACGATCGAGCGTCAGATAGTCGAGTCCAACATCGACCAGAAAACGCAAGCGCTCCAGGATTTCCTTGACGATACGGCCGCCGATAAACTGTTGGCGCTCGGTGAGTTCCAGGCCCTCAAAAAACTCGAGCGATTCACGGCACGACAGGCAACAAACCTCGTAAATGGACTTGCCGCCCACGGTGACGGCAAGCATCTCGGGACGCAGGCGAGCACCGTGACAGCTCGAGCACGGCTCCTCGCGAATGTACTTCTCCAGGCGCGCCTTGGTGTTCTCGTTCGTCGTCTCGGTATAGCGTTCGTACAGGATGTTGCGAACGCCCGAAAACTTGGTATCCCACTGGCTGCGACGCCCATCGAGCTTTTGATAGTCGACCGAAATCTTCGTGTCGCCCATGCCATCCAAAAACGCACGACGCACGCGAGGGGGCAAGTCCCCCCACGGCGTATCGGCGCTCACCTTAAAGTGTTTGCAGACCGCAGCAAAAATCTGCGGATAGTAGTTCGAATTGCCAAACAGGCTACCAAAGACTCCGTCGGCAATGGACTTCGAGGGATCCTCAATCAGCGCCTCGGCATCAACGGTTTTCTTAAAGCCCAGGCCGTCGCACTCAGGACATGCGCCATAGGGAGCGTTGAACGAAAAGTCGCGGGGTTGTAGGTCGTCGATGGAGTGCCCGTGCTCCGGGCATGCCAGAGCCAACGAATACTCCAGTAGCTCGCCCTCGGTCCCCTCGGGAGCATCGCGATCGGGCAGCATGTATACGTTCACATTACCGTGCGCCAAGGCAGTCGCCTGTTCAACAGACTCGGCGATACGGCCCAGAGAATTCTCACGGATCACGATGCGGTCGACTACGACCTCGATATCGTGTTTGAACTTCTTGTCCAGATCGATCGGATCATCGAGCGAGCGCACTTCGCCGTCGACACGCACGCGGCTAAAGCCCTCGGCGCGAAGGTCCTCAAACAGTTTGGTGTACTCGCCTTTTCGCCCGCGCACCACCGGTGCCAGCACAAACGCGCGGCGACCCTCCCCCGCCGCCAAGACTTTGTCGGCAACCTGGTCGGTCGTCTGGCGCTCAATGACGCGGCCGCATTCGGGACAGTGCGGGGTGCCCACACGGGCGAACAGCAGGCGCAGATAGTCATAAATCTCGGTTACGGTGCCAACCGTCGAGCGAGGGTTTTTAGACGTCGTCTTTTGGTCGATCGACACCGCCGGCGAAAGGCCGTCGATTGAATCCAAGTCGGGTTTGTCCATCTGGCCCAAGAACTGGCGCGCATAGCTCGAAAGACTCTCGACGTATCGACGCTGGCCCTCGGCATAGATAGTGTCAAATGCCAGCGAACTCTTGCCCGAGCCAGAAAGACCGGTAATGACCACGAGTTGGTCACGCGGAATGGAAACATCGATATCACGGAGGTTGTGCTCACGAGCGCCGCGAATAACGATAGAAGAATCAGACATGGAAGCTCCTTGCCTCCTATTGCATCGAATCATACTGTCGATGAGTTTAGCGCACTCGACGCGCACAGATGTTCGTAATACAAGATTCGCAGACCTTTAGCTTTGCGTATCGGGTGCTTTGTTTCTCGAAATGCCGTGGAAAGGTTACAGTAATCTACTACTGAACTTAATTTGCTGTAACAGAGGAACGTCCATGACCGAAGATATCCCCCTTGAAATCACTTCGAGCGACATGGCCAATCTGCCCATATTCATCGCCGTCCTTATCGTGGCCACCGTCGTCGTGCGCGTGTATTTTTCAATCAAACACAATGAAAAGCCGCCCATTGCCCGCGTCTTTTGGTGCGCGACGCTCCTCATCCCGCTCGGCATGGTAGCTGCATGGATTACGAATCAATTGCTCGTAAATGAGGACAATTCCCTATGGGTCCTTTCTTATTCGGCGCTCGGTGCTACCGCCGTCATACTTCTTGTCGAGCCCTTGGTTTCGGGACTTATCGACCAAACCGATCTTGCGACGGGAACGGTTGCCTGTATTTGCCGTGACATCCTTGTCATCGCCGCTGTTTCAGCGCTCTCGTTCGTTTCACTCGAAA
>JAXKFZ010000012.1:0-9811 GCA_036550635.1 Collinsella sp.
GCCAAGGATGTGCTCCAGGGTATCGAGCAGCTCATGCGGCATGGTCGACACCACATGAACCTCGGCGCCGCGACTGGTAAGGCTTGCGAGTAAATCGTCACGATGATACTCGTCAAGCGTCATGCCGTCAGCGTTGAACATGAGCTTAGGCACAAAGAGCATAACCCCCGACAGGTCTTGCGGCAGCTGCTCCAGGATATCGCTCGCGACGATGAGGCCGGTCACGTCCACGTTGCCGCCAAAGTAGCGGTTCTTGATGGCGGTGACGGAGCCGGCAAGGCCGTGCGGCGAATCCACAAAACGTGCCACCGTATCGCGCGCGCTGGCACCGGAGAGACACAGGAGGCGTTGGTTGCGCTCGGCGATGCCAGCGCGGACGCGGGCCAGACGCTCGGCGTCGGCGGCAAGCACGTCGTCGGTCTCATCCAGATACGAGCGGATCATGCCGATGCCGTCGTAGTACTGCGGGTAGCCGTCGTAAAAGTCCGCCTCGGGAGGCTCTATGCCGGCGTCCAGATAGAACTCATCGCTCATCTGGAAGGTGTGGCGGCCAAAGCGCTCGTAGGCACGATCCTGGTAGGGACGGATCATGGCAATGGTCTCGCGCGCTAGCTCGGGCTTGTCGCTATAGGACCAGCTAAAACGGTTCTGATGCTTGGTAAAACCGAGCGGCACAATGCCCAGGCTCGTGATTTGCTCGTGCTCCTCGCAAAAGCGCAGGGTTTTTTCCAGCTCCTCGCCGTCGTTCATGCCGGGGCACAGTACGATCTGCGCGTGAATTTCGATGCCGGCGGCCATGATGGCCTCGAGCACGTCCATGCCGCGCTGGGCGTTGCGGCCCATCATGCGGCGGCGGACGTCGGGGCTCACGGCATGGACCGACACGTTCATGGGGCTCATGTTGCGATGGATGACGTTTTGAACATCTTCGTCGGTGAGGTTCGTGAGCGTGACAAAGTTGCCCTGCAAAAAGCTCAGGCGGTAGTCGTCATCGCGAATATAGAGCGTTGAGCGGCCGCCCTTGGGCAGCATGGTCATAAAGCAGAACACGCAGGCGTTCACACAGGTGCGCATGCCATCGAAGATGGGACCATCGAACTCAAGACCCCAGTCCTCTCCCGGGAAGCGGTCGAGTTCGACGGGGGTGACGCTGTTGTCGCGCGGGTCGAAAACCTCGAGGTCGACGGTGTCGTCGTCGGCCTCCCAGAGCCACACGATCATGTCGGTGAGCGCCTCGCCGTTGACCGTGAGCACGCGCATGCCCGGCTCGATGCCCACATCCCACGCGGGCGATTCGGGACGCACGCTCTTTACGAGCGCGCCCTCACCCGGCTCGGGGTCGCGGCTGCGCCCGTAATCGGCCACCTCGGCGGCGTATGCGGGTACGGTCTGGTCCATGATTAGCGGCAAAGCTCCTTGATGCGCGCGACGGCGCGCTCGATGTGTTCTTGCGGGGTGGAGGCTCCGGCGGTGATGCCGATGTGGTGAGCGTCGGCAAACCATGCGGCTTCGAGCTCACTTGCCTCCTCGATATGATGCGTGCGCTCGCAGGCGTCAGCGCAGATCTGCGCCAGACGGCGGGTGTTGCCGGAGTTTTTGCCGCCCACGACGACCATGCAGTCGCAGCGGTTGGCAAGTGCGGCGGCGGCCTGCTGGCGCTCGCTCGTGGCGGCGCAGATGGTGTTGATCACGCGCAGTTCCTGCACACGCGGGGTGATAGCTGCCACGACCTCGGCGAGGTTCTGTGCGGTCTGGGTGGTCTGTACAACGAGGCCCACCTTGCCCTTGAGCGGCAGCGCATCCGCATCGGCGGCACAGCTTACGACCTGCGCATCATCGCCGGCGTGGCCCAGGATGCCCTCGACTTCGGGGTGGCCCGGCTCGCCTACGACCACCACGCGATAGCCCTCACGCACCAGGCGCTCCGCGGCAACATGGACCTTCTTTACGTAGGGGCAGGTGGCGTCGACCACGGTAAGGCCGCGCCCGCGAGCGGCATCGATCACCTGCGGTACCACACCGTGGGCGCGGATGATCACGGTGCCCGATGCGGCGTCGTCCAGGGTCTCTGCCAGACCGACGCCTGCCTCAGCAAGCTCACGTACCACGATGGGGTTATGGATGAGCGGACCCAAGGTATGGACCTGAGTGCACTCCCCTGCCTGCGGTGCAGCGGCCAGCGCCATATCGAGCGCACGCTGTACGCCATAGCAAGTGCCGGCGTGGGCGGCGATCTCGATGGTAGGCGCGGTTGCCTGGTCGAATGCAGTCGCGGCGGTGTTCGTCACGTTCTCGTTCATGGCTAGAACCTGCCCGGATGCTCGGCGCACAGATCGTCTCGCATGGAGTAGACGCGGTTCATGGCCTCGGACTCAAACCATTCCAGGCGCTCCGTTCGCTTAAGCCCGGCCGGTGCGTCGGAAAGCGAGATGGCCTTGCCGGCGCGGATCCAGCACTTCTTGGGACGCATGAGCTTTTTGCCCGCGGGCGTGATGTCGGACCAGCCACAGATGGCGAGCGGGTTGACGGGCGCCTTGCCCATCTGGGCGATGAGCGCAAAGCCGCCATGGACCTCGGGCTTGATCTCGCGCGAGCGGATGCGCGTGCCCTCGGGGAAGATCAAAACGTCCTCGCCGCGCTGCAGCGCATGCTGGGCGGCACGCAGACACTTCATGTCGGCGGTGCCGCGCTCGACGGGAATACCGCCAACACGACTAAAGGCCCAGCGTACGATCTTGCTCTTGGCGAACTCGGACTTAAAGATGGGGCGAATGCGGCGGCCGCCAAAGAACAGCGCCGTCTCCACGGCCAAGAGCTCAGCCATCGAGGTGTGGTTGCAGATGACCACGCTGCCGCGGCCGTCCTGGCGCTCAAACAGCAGATCGGCATCTTCGACCTTCCAACGCCACATGAGCTTGGAGAAGGCCCAAAGGATGGCCATGACTACGACGACGGTGCCGCGAATGAGCGCTGGGAACTCTGCGTAGGGGGCGTTGTAATAGTCCTCGGGCGTCTGCTTAAACAGGCGCATGGGCTACCTCCTTTGGTTGATGAGGTCCTCGATAATGCGGACGACCTCGTCGATGGTATGGGCGGTGGAGTCGACGTGCACGGCGTCCTCGGCGGGCACGAGCGGGGCGACCTCGCGGCTGCTGTCAAGCTTGTCGCGCTGCTTAAGGGCGTCGAGAGTCTCGTCGACCTCGGCCTCGAGCTGCTCGGCAGTAAGCGGCTGGGCGTCGTTTTGGTGACGCTGCAGCACGCGGCGGCGGGCGCGCTCGCGCGGGTCGGCGGTTAGAAACACCTTGACCTGCGCGTTGGGGAACACGACGGTGCCGATGTCGCGACCCTCGGCAACGATGTCGCGGTCCTCGGCGGCGCGGCGCTGGTGAATGAGCATGGCGGCGCGTACGCCTGGGTAGGCCGAGATTTTGGACACGTTGGCGTCGACCTGCGGGGTACGAATGGCGGCCGAAGCGTCCTGGCCGTCAATGGTCAGGCGCGTGTCCTCGCCGGTACCGTTGGTAAAGCGAATCTCGATCTGCTCGGCGAGGGCGTCGATGGCCGCCTCGTCGTCCAGGTCGATACCGCGGTCGAGCGCGGCGAAGGTGACGGCACGATACATGGCGCCCGTATCGAGCTTGTTAAAGCCCAGTTGGCGGGCGATCTCCTTGGCGATGGTGGACTTGCCGGAACCGGCAGGGCCGTCGATGGCGACGATCATGCAATGCTTCCTTTCGATGGTTGACGTGCTGGTATGGTTCGCGGGCGCTGGGGCGCGGCGGGTTGCCTAGCCTGTGTAGCGCTCGCGGTAGGTGTAGCGCTTGGGTGCGGAGCCGTGGCTGCCGTGGTGACGCATGCGGCTGGCGGGCGTGTCTTGGGGCTTGCCGCCGTTGCGCTTGGCGCTCGCCTGCTTGGGCGGGATGCCGCCGGCCTTGAGGATCTGCACCTCGCGGTCGGTGAGCTCGCGCCACGAGCCCTTGGCCACGCCCTTGAGCTCAAGGCCGGCAAAGTTGCAGCGATGCAGACGGATTACCGGATGGTGAATCTTGCTCAACATGCGCTTGACCTGGTTTTTGCGGCCCTCGCGGATGATGACCTCCACGGCGGTGGTGCCGGGCTTTACGCCTTGTGGTGCCACGGCCTCTGCCTCGCGTGCGTTGATGACGCGGCAGATCGCCGGCTGGCACAGACCGTCGTCGAGCTCGATGCCACGGCGGAGCGGGTCTAGATCGCGGTCGGTCAGCTGCCCGTCCACGAGTGCTTGGTAGGTCTTATAGACATGCTTGCTGGGGTGCAGCAGGTCCTGCGACAGGTCGCCGTCGGTGGTAAAGAGCAAAAGGCCCGTGGTGTCGCGGTCCAGGCGGCCCACCGGGAAAAGTCCCGGAAAGCGATCGCGGGGGACCAGGTCGGCCACGCAAGGGCGCTCATGCGGGTCGCTCATGGTGGTGAGGTAGCCGGTCGGCTTGTAGAGCATCAAGTACACGGCGCCCTGGTTGAGCTTGACGGGCATGCCGTCGACCTCGATATGGTCGCGGTCGACATCGACCTTGGTGCCCAGTTCGGTCGCGACCTCGCCGTTGACGGTCACGCGGCCGGCGGTCATCAGGTCCTCCGAGCCACGGCGGCTCGCCACGCCCGCGCGCGCCAAAAAGCGCTGCAGGCGCATGGTGTGCGGATAGACGGGCTGGGCGTCGGTGGCGGGTGCTGCGTTGCCCATGGCGCGCGTCTCCCCTACTTCGTTAGTCCTCGTCATGCAAATCCTCCGAGGTCTCGTCGACGACCAGAGTTTCCAAGTTCTCGACTGCCTCAACATCTTCAACATCGGTATCGAGCAGTTCGCGCTCTTCGTCCAGGTCCTCGGCCTGCTCCTCGAGCGTGGACTGAATGCTGCGGCCGCTCAGGCGCTCGCGGATAAACTGACGCGACTGCTCGTCGGGGGCAAACTGCTCCAGATCGGGCAGATCGCGGGTGGAGCGCAGACCGAACTTTTCCAAGAAGGCGTTGGTCGTGCCGTAGATGATGGCTTGACCGCGCTGAGGGTCGCGTCCGAGCTCGCGCACCAGACCTTTGTCCACGAGCGACGCGATGACGCCGTCGGAATTGACGCCGCGGATGCCCTTGACCACCTCGCGCGTCACGGGCTGGTGGTATGCGATCACGGCCAAGGTCTCGAGCGCCGCCTGCGACAGTTTTTGCGTGTCCCAGCTCAGCACGTAGGCCTCGACCACGTCGTGATAGGCGGGATGCGTAAACAGGCGCCAGCCGCCGGCGACCTCGCGCAGCTGAAAGCCGCGGTTGGCCTCCTCGTACTCAACCTTGAGCTCGGCGAGCAGCGACGCGCATTCGCCCGGGGCGATATCCAGCGCACCTGCCAGCGCGGGCGCGCTCACCGGGTCGCTCGACACCAGCAACAGCGCCTCGAGGGCGCCTTTGAGGCTGTTTGCCTCCAGCGTGGAAAGGGTTGACATGGTTGCGGCTCCTATTCGGTGAGATCGGGGCCCTCGCCGGGCACGTATGCCTCGGCGCCCTCGACTCGGTTGATGCAGATGGTTCCGAAGATCTCGTCCTGGCTCAGCGTGAGCGAGCCGCGCTTGGCGAGCTCCAGCATGGCCAAAAAGGTGACGACGAGCTGCTCGGTGGTGGCGTCGCCGTCCAGCAGCTCGCGGAAGGTGCAGGTTTGGTGTGCCATGGTAAAGCGGTCGACTGAGGCCACGGTCAGGTCGAGCGGCACGCGATGCGGCGCCACGTGCTCGGCTTCCAGCAAGAAGGTCTGGCGCTTGCCGTCCAGGTCGGCACAGATAACGGCCAGGCCGCGCAGGGTGATGCCAGCCAGATAGTCGGGCATAAGGCCTAGGAACTCGGGGTCGGGGCCGGCCACGCGCGGATGCATGCGGCTCTCGGCCTGCATCCGCGCGCCAAGGGCCGCAGCCGCGCCTTTAAACTGCTTGTAGGCAATCAGGCGCTGGATCAGAACCTCGCGCAAGGCGTCGCCGTCGAGCGTGCTGAGCTCCTCGAGGTCTTCGTCGAACTCGTCATCGTCGTCATCGACTTTGCGCGGGGCCTCCTGCGGCACCAGAGAGGCGGCCTTGATGTCCAAAAGGGTTGCTGCGACCAGCAAAAAGTCGCTCGCCACGTCCAGGTCCAGTGCCTCGATGCGTTCGGCCTCGGCAAGGTACTGCTCGGCCACCTCGCTGATGGAGATAGCGCCGATATCTACTTTTTGGCGTGTTACCAGCTGCAGCAGCAGGTCGAACGGTCCGCTGTAGACCTGCGTCGACACGCGATACGACATTTTCGACCTCCTTTGACGGCGCCTTCGCGGCGCGGTTTGGGTGCATGTTGCGACCGTTTTGCACGGTCGACCTGTAAGTTTACCTTAGATGCCGGCGATTGCGAAGTTGAGCAGCTGCTCAGCAAGCGGATACACGGTAACGTCGAAATAGCGGCCGATCACGTCGATGCCGGTCCACATGGGCAGCAGGTACAGCACAATGATGAGGATGGGCATGGCGTATTGCTGCAGGTGATAGTAGTTGTTGAGCGCCTTGCCTTTGAGGAACGGCACGATGATCGAAGAGCCATCGAGCGGCGGGATCGGGATGAGGTTGAAGAACGCGAGTGACAGGTTGACCACGATAAACGTGGCGCCGAAGTTCATGATCTGTGACGCCAGGGCAAAGGACATGCCGGTATAGAGGCTGCCATATGCCGCGTGCATGAGGGCGGCCGCGAGGCACGCGAGGACGATGTTCGACGCGGGGCCGGCCACGCTCACCAGAACCTCGTCGCGCTTGGGGTGTTTGAGGTTGTTGAGGTAGACCGGCACGGGCTTGGCGAAGGCGAACACCGGGCCGCCGGCGGCAAGCATGAGCAGCGGCAGGATGATGGTGCCAAACGGGTCGATGTGGTTGAGCGGGTTGAGCGAGACGCGGCCGCGCGAACGGGCCGTCTTATCTCCGAGTGCCCAGGCCGCGGCGGCGTGCGCGCTCTCGTGGATGACGATGCCAACAATAACGGCGACAGCGCTGGCGAGTAGGTTCATGAGGTAGCTGCTGGACATAGCGCTCCCCTAGCGGACGCGGCGCGAGGCGCGCGTGAGCAGGTAGTCGATCACAAACAGGATCACGGCGACGATGGCGTAATCCAGGCGGAACACGCCGCCAAAGGGCGACGTGATGACGCCATAGCCGGCGATGGCGCTCGGCAGTGCGCGCGAAAGCTCGACGACAAAGCCGACGATCTGCAGCTTGGCGGTGAGGCCGCTAAAACAGAGCAGCACGGTCATCGCGCTCATAAAGATGCCGCAGATGCGACAGGCGATGGCGATGATGCTCATCGCCACGGCAGCGGCCTTACGAGAGTTCACGCGCAGTCTCCTCTTCGATCTGGGTGGAAAGCTCCAACCATTCGTCCTCGAGCTTGGGCAGCTCTTGCTTAAGGCCGTTATATTCCCCCAGCGCGGCGTTGAACTTGTCTTGATCGGCATAAAGCTCTTCGCTGGCCATCAATTCCATAAGCTCGTCATAGCGGGCGCGCTTTTTGTCGAGCTCCGTCTCGATCTTCTTGAGCTGGTTACGCACGCCCTTGAGTTTTTTGTTGAGCGCTGCGCGGGCCTGAGCCTCGGCGCGCTTCTGCTCCTTGGTCTTTTTGCCCTCGGCAGGCTTGGAAGCGGCGGTGGGCGCATCGGGCTGTGCCGCGGTGACCTTGGTGGACTTGGCCGTGCCCGGCGCACTCTCCCCTGCTGCCTCGGCGGCGGCGCGGGCTGCGAGGTCCTCGCGCTTGTAGAGGTAGTAGTCGTAGTCGCCGTCATAGACCGTGACCTTGCCATCGCGGATGTCGATCACGCGGTTGGCCACGGCGCGCACCAGGTGCTCGTCGTGGCTGATCAGCACGATGGTGCCGGGGAAGTTTTGCAGGGCGTTCTCGAGCATGTCCACCGAGTCGATGTCTAGGTGGTTGGTGGGCTCGTCCAGGCACAGGAGCGCCTCAGGGGCCACAAGCATCTTAGCCAGGGCCAGACGCGCCTTTTCGCCGCCGGAGAGGACGCGAACCTGCTTCTCGATGGAATCGTTGTCGCTAAACAAGAATGCGCCCAGCAGGCTGCGCTGCTGCGGCACGGTCCACTTCGGCGTGACGGTATCGATCTCTTGCAAGACGGTATTGGACTCGGTCATGCCCTCGAGCGCGTGCTGGGCGTAATAGGCCACGCCCACGTTGGTGCCCAGGTCCCGGGTTCCGGTGGTGGGCGGCTCCAGTCCGGCGATAATCTTCATGAGGGTGGACTTGCCGGCGCCGTTGGGGCCGACGAGTGCCACGTGCTCGCCGCGGTAGAGCTTGAGGTCGATGTCGCTGTAGATGTGCTTTTCACCGTAGGACTTGGACACGCCCTCCAGGCCCACGACCATGTCGCCGGAGCGCGGCGGATCGGGGAACTTAAAGTCGATGTGCTTGTGGCCCTCGGGCAGGATGACGAGCTCCTTTTTGATCTGCTCGATCTTGCGGATGCGCTCCTGGGCCTGGGCAGCCTTGGTGGGCTTGTAGCGGAACTTGTCAACGAAGACCTGCATGTGGGCGATGTCGCGCTCCTGGGCGGCGCGCTTGGCGCGCATCTGCTCCAGGTTGTCCTCGCGCTGCTTGAGGTAGCTGCTGTAGTTGCCGGTGTAGGTGGTCACGCGGCGGTTTTCGAGAGCAGCGACGTGGTCGACGCAAGCGTCCATGAAGGCGCGGTCGTGGCTGACGATGAGGACGGCGCCGTCGTAGTTGGCGATAAAGCCGCGCAGCCACTGGACACTTTCGAGATCCAGGTGGTTGGTGGGCTCGTCAAGCAGTAGCAGGTCGGGGTGGCGCAGGAAGAGCTTGGCCAGCGCGATGCGCATCTGCCAGCCGCCCGAGAACTCGGAGCACGGGCGCTCAAAGTCGGTGACCTTAAAGCCCAGGCCGGACAGGATCTTGCGTGCGTTGCTCTCGAGCTCGTAGCCGCCCAGGTGCTCAAAGCGGTCCTGGACCTGGCCGTACTCGTTAAGGAGCGCGTCGACGTCCTTGCCCTGCTCGGAGAGCTCGGTGATCTGGGCCTGCAGTTCGTTGGCGCGCTCGCCCATGCGGCGGATTTCCTTGGCGGCGGCCATGACCTCGGCAAGGATGGTGGTGTCCTTTTGCTCTAGATTAGTTTCCTGCTCTAAGTAGCCCACCTGGCAGTCCTTGGCGTACTGGACCTGGCCGGAGTCGGGACTGTCGATGCCCATGATGATCTTGAGCATGGTGGTTTTGCCGGCGCCGTTGGGGCCCACGAGCGCGAAGCGCTCGCCGGGGTTGATCTGGAAGGACGCGCCGCTAAAGAGGACGCGTGCGCCGAAGCTTTTTTCGATCTTGTCGACCAGGAGGATCATGGTGCCGCCTTTGACCTTGTGTGCCTATATGAAAAAAGGCCCCAACTTGCGTTGGAGCCTCATTCAATGCTCGGGTGGAGACGAGGGGGATCGAACCCCTGACCTCTTGACTGCCAGTCAAGCGCTCTCCCAGCTGAGCTACGCCCCCGTGCAAAGAAGTACTATACGGGAACTCGGACGGCGATGCAAGGACAATTTTGGAAAAACTTTCCTGGGGCGGCGGCGCGGATGCGGGACGGACTCGAGAGCGATGGGCCCGCGATGCCCGACTAAGCCCGCGGGGCGCGCCCCGCGGGAGGGCGGCGCTGCCGCCGCCCTCCCATCAGGCTCCACCCCGGCCGCCCCCGGGGCCTCCCGCCACGAAACCGGCCCATCTACTACGTTTGGCCGGCATCCCCCGACCATGGCGTCTCGGGCAAAAATAA
>JAXKFZ010000103.1:0-2313 GCA_036550635.1 Collinsella sp.
AGGTAGGAAACGTCCTCGAAGGACTTGTTGCGAATATCAAGGGTAATATCGGCGGCCTGGCGATACAGCGGACGACGATGCTCAAACAGGCGCGCGGCATGCTCGGGCGAACGGAAATCGGGGCGCGTGTCGGACCGACGAATCTGGCGAATCGAATCCTCAAAGTCGCCCTCGAGGTACACGCACGTACCCATTTCGTGCATCAGCTCAATATTCACCGGCGTCTCGACGATACCGCCACCGCACGAAACCAACAGACTGCGCTCGCTTTGGAGCGAACGGAGCGCCGAGGTCTCGAGCTCGCGAAAACGATCCTCACCCTCGGTCTCAAAAATCTCGGTTACCGACTTGCCGCAACGGCGGACGACTAGGCGGTCGGTATCGATAAAACGCCGCTTGAACATAGTGCCGACGTTGCGCGCGAGCGTCGATTTGCCCGCGCCCAAAAAGCCGATAAAGAAGATATGGTCGCAGCCGTGTTTGGTGTGCTGGGACATGACGAGACCTATTCCTCGCAGGGAAGGTCGCGCAGGGCCCGGCGCTCAAAGATACGGAAGATCTGCGTATACCACAGGTCCTGCGTGGCCTGCGGCTTTACCAGGATGGTATCGACGCCGGCGAAGTTGCCGCTCCACACGTCCGTGTAGAGCTGATCACCGATCAGCACCGCCTCGTCGGCCGTGGCGCCGAGGCGCTTAAGACCCGCCTTGAGGGCAAACGGCGCCGGCTTCATGGCATGGCTGATGGCCTCGAGTCCCAGCTCGCGTGCTGATGCCATGACCTGGTCGCGATGCCAGTTGTTGGACACCATGCACAGCTTAAAGCCTTTGGCGCGGGCGGTATCGAGCCAAGCGGAAACCGCGGCGGGAACCTGCTCGGTGTCGCGCGGCACCAGGGTGTTATCGCGATCGAGCAGAATGGCGCGTTTGCCGTCGGCCCAAAGGGTATCAAGGTCGATGCGATCGACCGAGGCAACGTAACGTTTGGGGCTAAAAATCCTCATGCTAATTCCAAGACTGTTGATGCTCTTCGTAGGTTTGCGAGAAGTACTCCTCGTCCTGCGTAATGTAGAAATACAGGTCATCGGAGTCGGTCGGCTCAAGCGTGGCCTTGAGTGCCTCGAGCGACGGAGAGCAGATGGGCGTGGGCGGAAGGCCCTCGTGCTTGTAGGTGTTATAGGGACTATCGCTCTGCAGGTCGTCGGCGGTAACCTCGCCACCGGTGACATACATCATGGTCGCATCGCTGTTGAGATAGCGCAGACCGTCGAGTTTGCCGGCAAGGCGGTTGTAGAAGACCGAGGCCACGTGCGCACGTTGATCGGCGTTGAGGCCCTCGCGCTCAACGATAGAGGCCAAGTTGACGATGTCGTAGTCGGACATCTCCACACCATAGCGCTCCTTGATCTTGGCTTCGCAGCTCGCAAAGTCAAGCGACTTGTACTCGGTCTTAAACTGATCGAGCATAGCGCGAATCACGTCATCGACCGTCGGCGAATCGCCCAACGAATAAGTCTTGGGGAACAAGAAACCCTCAAGCGAGTCGTTGGCGGCGCCCTTAAGGAAGCTATAGTCGTCCACGTAGTTGGAGGCCTTAGCCTGGTTGAGGAAGTCTTCCTTAGAGATGCCATCGTAGGCCTGGGCCACACAGTCGGCGACTTGATCGACCGTCAGGCCCTCAGGGATAGTTAGCGCATTGGAGCCCGCGTTGGGACCTTCCATGAGCTGCTGAACAACCTTGGTCGCGTCCATGAGTGTGGTGAACAAATAGGTACCAGGCTTGAGCGACATATCGGCGTTGAGCTTTTTCACCGCCGCATAGTAATCCTTGGGATTCTCGACGATATGGTTCTCGGAGAGAATCGAGGCGATCGTATCGCCCGAAGCACCGTCGGGAATGGTTACCGTAACCTGCTGACCAGCCGTGACCTTCGTATCCTCACCGGCAAAGAAGCCCTTGACGGCCGGCACGACAAAGAAAACGATCGCGACAAGCGCAAGCACCGCCACCACAACGCCGATGATCATGGGAACCGGAGAGCTCTTCTTTTGAGCACCGCGACGAGTATGCGTGTTGTAGCTCGAGCGGGTCGCCGGAGCAACGCCATGCGAACCGCGGGCGTGATGAGAATGCGATTGGGGGGCCTGCGTTCGCTGGGTAGGTGCCTGCTGCTTAAAGCGGGTACCGCCTGCAGGCTGGGCCGTACGAGCAGTGGGCTGCTGAGCCGCGTGAGAAGCCGGATGCTGAACCGAACGAGCAGAAGGCTGCTGACCCGTCCGTTGAACAGGTTGGGCCGAACGAGAGAAGGACTGC
>JAXKFZ010000104.1:0-5165 GCA_036550635.1 Collinsella sp.
TCGTGCGCCATCAGGTTGGCGCGGCCGTCCTTGGTGGTGAACTTGCCACCAGCGAACATGTCGGGCGTACCGTGGTCGTTCACATCGGTGCTCTTGACCGGCCACTGGGCGTAGCCGCCCTCGGGAGCCATCTTCTCGTAGGTTGCGCCCACAAAGTTGGGGCACAGGCTAATGCACTCGTTCCAGATCTGCTCGGTGTTGTCGTAGTGCATGGGATAGCCCATGCGCGTGGACAGGTCCGCGAAGATCTCCCAGTCGTGGCGGCACTCGCCCTTGGGCGGAACGGCCGCGTCAAAGTGCTGGAAGCTACGGTCGGATGCGGTAAAGACACCCTCGTGCTCGCCCCAAGAGGTAGCGGGCAGGATGACGTCGGCGAGCATGGTCGTCTGCGTCATAAAGATGTCCTGGCAAATAAACAGATCCAGCTCGGAGAGCGTCTTGCGCATACCGGCCGAATCGGGCTCGGTCTGCACCGGGTCCTCGCCGTAGTTGTAGAAGCAGTGCACCTTGCCCTCGTCGACCAGGTGGCCCAGGTCGGTGAGCTTGTAGCCCTCCTCGAGCGGGAGCTTTTCCTCGGGCACGCCCCAAGCCTTGGCAAACTTGGCACGCACAGCCGGGTCGGTGACCTTCTGGTAGCCAGGGTACAGGTTGGGCAGCATGCCCATATCGCAGGAGCCCTGGACGTTGTTCTGACCGCGCACGGGCGCGAGGCCGGAATTGGGTTTGCCGATCTGGCCGGCAACGCAGGCGATGGAGGCGATGGTGTGCACCGTCTTCAGGTTCTGCTTCTGCTGGCATACGCCCATACCCCAGCCAATGATGGCAGAGGGCTTCGCCGTGGCGTACATCTCGGCAGCTTGGTGGATCAACGCGGGCTCGACACCCGTGATGTCCTGTACGGATTCGGGAGTGTAGTTCTTGATGGTCTCCCACCACTCGTCAAAGCCGTTCGTGTGCTCGGCGACGAATTCCTTGTCGTAGAGGCCATCGTTGACCAGACAGTTGGCAAAGGCGTTGAGGAACGCAACGTTGCAACCGTTCTTGATCGGAAGGTAGATATCGGCGATACGCGCGGTTTCGATATGGCGCGGGTCGGCGACGATGATCTTGCAACCCTTTTCTTTGGCTCGCACGATACGCCTTGCGACGATGGGGTGCGAATCGGCAGGGTTATAGCCGAAGAGGAAAATGCAGCCCGCATCCTCCATACCGGGGATGGAGCATGACATGCAACCTGAACCAACCGTGTCCATCAGACCGAGGACAGTAGGGCCGTGTCAAGTACGGGCGCAGTTGTCCACGCTGTGGGTGCCGATGCACGCACGCGTAAACTTCTGCATGACGTAGTTCGCCTCATTGCCGCCGCCTCGCGAAGAGCCGGTGGTCATGACAGCGTTAGGACCATATTCGTCAATTATGGCCTGCATCTTAGATGCGGTGAAATCCAGTGCCTCGTCCCAGCTTACGCGCTCAAGATCCGCGCCCTTAGTGCGGCGGATCATCGGGTGCAGTACGCGAGGAGTCAAGATCTTGGTGTCGTTGATGAAGTCGTAGCCGCTCATACCCTTAAGGCACAGCTCGCCCTGATTGGTGATGCCGTTGAGCGGTTCGGTACCCACGACCTGGCCGTTTTGGACCAGGAGGTTAAACTGGCAACCGGCGCCGCAGTACGGGCAAATCACTTTATGCTTCTCCATGACACCCTCCTTCCTTTCTCTGCTACCGAATACTCGGTACTAATTTGACAATCATTGGGCCTGTTTGGCCGTCCGCTTACGCCTCGTTTTCGATGGTGGCGCGGGCACGCTCGGCAGTCAGTTCTGCCAGGCGCTCCTCGTCTACCAGGGTGAGGCCCTTGGTCGGGCACGCCTCGGCACACGCCGGGCCGCCGGGACGGTCCACGCACAGGTCGCACTTGAGCACGAAGCTCTTAGTCTGCGAACCCACGCGCACGTCGCCCATCAAGACGGGGACCTGCGTGGTCGCCACGCTCACGGCGCCAAAGGGGCAGGCCATGACGCAGCTCTTGCAGCCGATGCAGTTGTCCTCGTTGACGCCGATGCGATGGTTCTTTGGATCAAAGAACAAGGCGCCCGTGGGGCAGGCCTTGGCGCACGGAGCGTCCTCGCAGTGGTGGCACGCCACCGGTGCGGAGATCTCGTACGTACGCGTCACGCGCAGGCGCGGTGCGGCGATGTTGCCGGGAATATCGTGTGCCTCGATGCACGCCGCCATACAGGTTTGGCACCCAATGCAGCGCGAAGAATCAGCCACGACTCGTTTATTGCCCATATTGTTCACTCCCTCCTGAATCCCATGCCGGAGAGACCCTGTCGACGTTACCCCGGACCGCCCGTGGTCCGGCATCGGCGTATCGAATGCATGCGGCGAAACAGGCACTCGATAGAATTTCTCCAACGGTATACAGGTTGAATATACGCAGTTGCAGGGGGCAAACGTGAGCATAGGCCCTGCAGTACGGGTGTATTGCAGGGGTTTTGGCAGGTTGGAATTATTCTTGGGTAGCTATAAAGGTGAGTGTATTACATGCGTACATCCAAGGGAGATTTCACGCTCGTTTATAAAGGACGTAATACGTTTGATATATATTTCGCACTCATTAACTTGAGTGCAATAAAGCAGTGGTTATAAGATTGGCTATTATTAGCCCATGTTGTATTTGACCATTCATATTACACACTCATTAAGGGGGGCCAGTGATGTCATCGACGCAAAAACGAGCCATCCTGCAGGTGCGCATTCGCGAAGAGGACAAACAGCATGCCGAGCGCCTCTACGACGCCATGGGCACATCGCTTGCCGAGGCCGTTCGCCTTTTTGTCGCGCAGAGCATTTTGATGCGCAAGCTTCCCTTTCAGCCGGTCGCCGTGCGCTCAAAGGACGGCACCGCCGCCTATGGATCGCTCAAAGCATATGGGGACCCCAATCGCCGCTCCGAGGAGCGCAATGCCTGGATTGAGTACCTTGCTACAGAATGCGACGATTCGATTTTGGGTCCCGAGGAAGTAGATATCCATGAGTAGCACCATCATCGACGAGACCGTCATCCTGCGCTACCTGCTTAATGACGACGAAGTTCTATCACCGCGCGCCGCCAAGGTCATCGCCACGCGCACCGCTCGTGTCTATCCCGAAATCATCACGCGCGTCGTGGTCACGCTGCGCGACGTCTATAAGGTTCCCCGCGTTGAGATTGCCGCGGCCATGAAGAAGCTGCTCGATGACGTCATGGTCGACGAGCCCACCGTTGTCGCCCTTGCTATCAAACTCTTTGGCAAGACCCATATGGACTTTACCGACTGCCTCCTCGCAGCCCGAACCGCCATCTACAACGATGATGTCGTGAGCTTTGGCAAGCCCATCATCCAAGGCATGATCGATTACCGCCACAAGCGCCAAACCGCAGCCGACGCCCGCAGCCGCAGCACCGACTCCACCATCGACAAGCTCCGCAACCACGGTCGCCACTAACCGACAGGCAACGGCATCGCCCGCCCCTCAGCCCCATCCCCTCCTAAGTTGCGGTGAAATACGGACTGTTTCATGCCTTTAAAGGCCTTGATAGTCCGTATTTCACCGCAACTTATTGAAGGTGGACCGCGAACGATTTCTCTATCGGGATTCGGCGTAGGGTTTTGTTGTCGGAATGCCGTAACCGCGCATCATGGCACCGAACGATTCTACTTCGTAGGTGTCCGAGAGTTTGAAATGAATGATGTTGTGGCCCATGGCGCGAAGGTTCGCGTCGCGCATGAGGGCCGCTCGATACGTTTTTGCCGCCGCCCGCTCTGCATTATTTTGAGCCTCGTCTTCAAACTTGCCCAGCCCATGCAGCTCTGCCAGCGTCCATGAGCCGTCTGGCATCTGCCAGCCATAATCTGCTAGATAATAGCCAGCGTTTCCCGGCCGCGTTATCTCAACTTGAAGCTCGGGCGCGGCAACCCCAGCGAGAATCATCGCTGCTCTCGCCTCAGACTCACCGCCATTGCCTGACCTGCCATCCATATAATCAAAAACGTCAAAAGCACGCGCGATGCCATGCAGCCCTCGACAATTTGCCTGCGCATATGCTCGCAGCTCTTCGCGCTCGACATCGTACTCACGGGCCAAGCCATCGACATAACCCAGCGCATAGCGAAAGGCGCTCGATCGCGCGATATCAACAACCGTTCGACACGGATCCGTCAGTGTAAACAGACCAAGCCGCCACACTTCGCCCGGGCGCCAGCGCTTGTATTCAACGAACTCATACGTATCACGCCTTGTAGACCGTGGCAGCAGCACTTGCACTTTATCCAGAAGCGTATACGCCGAGCCGATGCCGTAGAGCAGCGCTGCTGTCGCTCCGCAGAACACAGCATCCGGTTCAACGACCGCAATAGCGGATGCCAGCTGAAAGATACGATCTTCAACCCCAAGATTATTCCAATAGACCGGATCCGCATACACGTGGTTGTAAAGACGAAGCATGAGCTCTTCCTGCATAAGCTCACGCGCGCGGCGTTCATCCCAAGGATCAATTGTTATAAGCAGCTGTCCATCTTGATGAATTCCAACGGCCGAGAATAGCATCCTTGCATATGACTGCGGAAAATGTTTGCCTTTATCGAGCATGGCCAACCCCATAACCATCACGGCGGAGAGAATACCATTACGCTATCGCATGCTTCCGTCCGCAGGCCTTGCCAAAAGCTGACCAAAAGCTTGACGCCGCAGGTCAGAGCTTCAAAAAATATTTCCACTCTCGGTAGACGGTCGCTACGACCCTCCCAACGGCATCAAAATCCAACCTTACAAATAGTTGCGGTGAAATACGGACTACATGGGCCATAAAAGCCGAAAAACAGTCCGTATTTCACCGCAACTTAGGTGGGGATGTGGGGTCCCCGGCACGTTTACGAAAACGGCTCTGATCCCAAAGTGAATCAGAGCCGTTAAGCTATCTTATGGAGCGGGCGACGGGAATCGAACCCGCGTCATCAGCTTGGAAGGCTGGGGTTCTGCCATTGAACTACGCCCGCAAGATATGGTCGGGACGACAGGATTTGAACCTGCGACATCCTGCTCCCAAAGCAGGCGCGCTACCAAACTGCGCCACGTCCCGAAGGTGTTGAGCAGCTAAGGTCTAAACCTTGCGTGTCCCA
>JAXKFZ010000105.1:0-5310 GCA_036550635.1 Collinsella sp.
ATAGCTCTGAGAGAGGAAGCAAGCCGAGGTCTCCTCGCCTCGTTAAACAGGGGTACCGTCAAATTGAATTGACAACAACTCTTCTTTTGAGCCTATGGCTCTCGCTGCTTAGTTTATAGCGGCGCGTCAACCCGGTGATTTTCCCGACACCGGCGCGACGTCATGTTAGGGGAATGCTCCTGCGCACGTAATCGGTATGGCGCGGGCTAAGACCGAACCGGTTAGGACGCCGCGAGCGTGTCGCTGCGCGCAAAGTGTCCGAGACTAAACCAGCGACTGAGCTTGGAGATGCCAATCAGGGGGCTTTCGTGGACCGGAGTTCGATTCTCCGCGCCTCCACCAAAAGTAACAAGCAGGTAGAGAAGTGTCTCTACCTGCTTTTTTATTACTTATAGATACCGCGGAGAATCGAACTCTATGCAGGGCGCGGGCGTAAAGAAAACGCGTAAGCGTTTTTAGCCCGCGGGCGAGGACGCCGGCAGGCGGCCGAAGCCGGTGCGGGTTCGCGAAGCGAACACGCGGATTCTCCGCGCAAAGCCCCAACCCTATATAGATGCGATGTTATCGAATCTCAGCCTGCCATGCGCCGCATCAACGGAACCCCAAACCGCGGAGAATCGAACTCTATGCAGGGCGCGGGCGTAAAGAAAACGCGTAAGCGTTTTTAGCCCGCGGGCGAGGACGCCGGCAGGCGGCCGAAGCCGGTGCGGGTTCGCGAAGCGAACACGCGGATTCTCCGCGCAAACTTTCGGCTCAAAACGGATGCGATGTTTATCGAATTTCAGCTGGCTTTGCCTCGCATCAGCGAATCCCCGTACCGCGGAGAATCGAACTCTGCGCAGGGCGCGAGCGTTAAGCTAACGCCTCAGTGACGCAGAGTGGGACACGCTTTCCCAACGGCGGTCCAAGCGGAAAGCACATCCCGGAATCCCGCCTCAAACTGGGACGCACTTTCCGTTTCGCCTGCCGCCTCAAAAAAACCTGCGCGCCCTCCATTCCAAAACTGGGTAGAAGAAAGTCAAAACGTAATCGCAGGAGGTCAATATGACTGCAGAAGATAAGGCAAAGAACGCCGGCAAGGTCGCGCTCGTCTTGGAGGGCGGCAGTTTTCGCGGGCAGTTTACTGCGGGCGTGCTCGACGTTCTCATGGAGGCTGGCGTCGAGATTCCGGCTGTCTACGGTGTATCGGCCGGCGCCCTCAATGGCGTGAACTACAAGTCGCACCAGATCGGCCGTGCCAACCGCATCAACCTGGCTTTCTGTAACGACAACCGCTTCATGGGCGCCGCGTCGTTTGCGGCCACGGGCTCTATCGTCGGCTACGACTTTATCTTCAACGATGTCCAGGACCGCCTGGATCCCTTTGACAATGAGACGTTCGATGCGAGCCCCATCGAGATGTACGCCGTTGCGACGGACATGCTGTTTGGAACCGCTGCCTACCTGCCGGTCAAAAGCGCCGTACTTGACCTCGATGCCGTGCGCGCCTCGACCTCGTTGCCGCTGGTGACGCCGCTGGTCGAGATCGACGGGCACAAATACGTCGACGGCGGCGTGGCCGATTCGGTTCCTATCGAGCATGTGCTGGAGGAAGCGGGCTTCGATCGCGCGGTTGTCATTGTCACGCAGGACCGCTCGTACGAGAAAAAGCCCTACGAGTTTATGCCCGCCGCACGTGCTCGCTATGCCGACTACCCCTACCTGCTCGAGGCTATCGAGACGCGACACGACCGCTATAACCTCCAGCGCATGCACCTGTGGAAGTATGAGCGCGAGGGCCGCGCGCTGGTCATCGCTCCGCAAAAGCCGGTCGAGGTCGGCCATGTCGAGCACGATTCGGCAAAGCTGCTCGATCTGTATATTCAGGGTCGCCAGGAGGCAAAGCGTTTGCTCGCGGAAATCCAAGAGTTCGTTGAGCGCTAGCGACGGCGAACCCTCAAAAAATGACAACAGCTAAAGAGTTGGAAAAATCACGGCTCGTGGATGACATGTGCAGAAACTCTGGTCGGAGCCAAAATACCTGTTGACTCGTACGGCGAGCGGGGTAATATGGACAGGTTACTTGCAGAGCCCCGTGAATCTCTGTAACAACACGTACTGTACATGGAGGAGTCTAAGTGATTTCGAAATCGACTCACTACGCCAAGCAGGGCGAGGTCCAGCGCAACTGGGTTCTCGTCGACGCCGATGGTGCTGTCCTGGGCCGTCTTGCCACCCAGATCGCAATGATCCTGCGCGGTAAGAACAAGCCCCAGTTCACGCCCAACAGCGACTGCGGCGACTTCGTTGTCGTCATCAACGCCGATAAGGTCCAGCTTACCGGTAACAAGGCCGACACGAAGACCTATTATCGCCACAGCGGTTACAACGGCGGCCTCAAGGCTGAGAGCTTCCGCCAGGCTATGGAGAAGCACCCGGAGAAGGTCATCGAGCGCGCCGTTCGCGGCATGCTGCCCAAGACCACCCTCGGCCGTGCCCAGATGACCAAGCTTAAGGTCTACGCTGGTGCCGAGCATCCGCATGCTGCCCAGAACCCCACGAAGATTGAGCTGGAGGCTTAAAGATGGCTGAGAACACCGTTGTCTACCAGGGTACCGGCCGTCGTAAGAACGCCGTCGCCCGCGTCCGTCTCGTCCCCGGCACCGGCAAGGTGACCATCAACAAGCGTGACGCCGAGCAGTATTTCGGCCGTCATCAGCTCGTTGAGAACGCCCTTGCTCCCTTCAAGGTGACCGATACCGCCGGTCAGTTCGACGTTATCGCTCTGTGCGATGGCGGCGGCATCTCCGGTCAGTCCGGCGCTCTGCGCCTGGGCATCGCTCGCGCTCTTCTGAACGCTGGCGACTACCGTGCTGACCTCAAGAAGGCCGGTTTCCTTACGCGCGATGCTCGCGTGGTCGAGCGCAAGAAGTACGGCCTCAAGAAGGCCCGCCGCGCTCCCCAGTTCTCCAAGCGCTAAGGTTTTATCTCCTTACGAGATACAATGTACAAGCGGGGCCTGCCGATTGCTCGGCGGGTCCCGCTTTTCATTTTCGACTAGAGTGGGCGACTGTGTTTTGCCTACTTGGGAAGGAGCGATCCTATGCCCCAGAACATCTTCGGTACCGACGGCGTCCGTGGCGTCGCCAACGCCGACCTCTCGTGTGACCTCGCGTTTCGCCTGGGTCGCGCGGCGACCAAGTTCCTTGGTCCGGACATTTGCATCGGTCGCGACACGCGTCTTTCGGGCACTATGCTCGAGAGTGCTCTGACCGCCGGCATTATGGCCGAGGGCGGCCGCCCGCATTGCTGCGGCGTTATCCCTACGCCGGCCGTGGCGCTGCTCACTGTCCAAAATGAGCTCGACGGCGGCATCGTCATCTCTGCTTCGCACAATCCTCCGGAGTTCAACGGCATCAAGTTCTTTAGCCGCAAGGGCATGAAGCTTCCCGATGCGGTCGAGGAAGAGATCAGCGCCTGGGTCATGTCCGAGGAAGCTATGGCTGCCGACACACTGCCGACCGGTGCCGGCGTGGGCCACATCATCAAGATGAAGGACGCTCGCAAGGCGTACGTCGACCACGCCATCGATACGCTTGATGGCCTGAGGCTCGACGGCCTGGTCGTTGCCGTCGACTGCGGCCATGGTGCTTCTTGCCAGACTACGCCCGCCGCGCTGCAGCGCCTGGGTGCCACGGTCCATGCCATCAACACCGATTACTGCGGCACTGACATTAACGTTGAGTGCGGCTCCACTCACCTTGAGCCCCTGCGCGAGCTCGTGCTGCGCACCCACGCCGATATCGGCCTGGCCCACGATGGCGACGCCGATCGCGTGCTGTTCGTGGACAGCGAGGGCAACGAGATCGATGGCGACTACATCCTGGCCATCTGCGGCTCCGACCTGGCCGCTCGCGGCAAGCTCGCCAACTCCGAGATCGTTTCGACCGTTATGTGCAACCTGGGCTTCTCCATCGCTATGAAGGAGCAGGGCTTCGAGATGGTTCAGACCGCCGTGGGCGACCGCTATGTTCTTGAGCGCATGCTCGCGGACGGCGCCGTCATCGGCGGCGAACAGTCCGGCCACATCATCTTCCTGGAGCACAACACCACCGGCGACGGCCTGGTGACGGCTCTGCAGCTGCTGGCCGTGCTCAAGCGCACCGGTCGTACCCTCACCGATCTTGCTGGCATCATGAAGAAGTACCCGCAGGTACTCGTCAACGTGCATTCCGACAACAAGGCCGGTCTGGACGATTGCCAACCCATTTGGGACGCCGTCGCTGCTGCCGAGAAGGAGCTTGACGGCCGCGGCCGCATTCTGGTGCGCCCGAGCGGTACCGAGCCGCTGGTCCGCGTGATGGCCGAGGCTGAGACGCACGAGCTGACCCAGCGCGTTGTCGACGACATCGTCGAGGTTGTCAAGCGCGAACTTCCCTAATGGTCAAAAACCGTTGCCAAGTGGTAAACTGATAAGGTTATTTTGATTGATTGGTATGTCCGAGGGGGAGCATGTTCACTAAAGTCCTAAGGTCTTTTGGTATGCGTGGTCGAGTCCTTACGCTGGATGCTCCCATCTCGGGCGACGTCATTCCGCTTTCCGAGGTAAACGACCAGACGTTTGCCACCGGCCTTTTGGGCCAGGGCGTGGCGATTCAGCCCACCGGAACGCGTGTGATTGCACCGGCTGATGCCAAGGTCGAGGCCATTTTTCCCACGGGACACGCTGTTGCGCTTAACACGGTCGATGGTTTGGACGTGCTCATCCACGTTGGTTTGGACACTGTTCAGCTCGAGGGCAAGCACTTTACCGTGCATGCGCAAGTGGGTGACATCGTCCATAAGGGCGATGTACTCATTGAGTTCGATCGTGAGGCAATTGCTGCCGAGGGCTACGATGTGACGGTTCCCATCTTGGTGTGCAACTCCGTTGAGTTCTCGAGTATCAAGGGCTCCGTTGGTGTGCATGTCGAAGAGATGGACCAGCTCATCGTTGCTCGCGAGCGCTAGCAAGTGCACGTGGCCATTAGCCTACAATTCAAACACGTTTACGGAGGGCGCCCTTGAAAGAGGACGCCCTCCGTGGCAAGATGGGATTTGTCCGAAGCTAAAAGGCTTTGGGTCACCGTGGACGGGCAGGGGCCTCGACGCGGTTAGACACGAGACACATACATTACGCGACCTCGCCCTGGTGGCCGCACACGTTGGTTGCGGCCGACGCGGGCCGCGGGCAAGTGCTTGTAAGGGAGCCTTGCCTCTCTTGTACGAGAAAGGACGCGTAATGAAGATCATTAAAGCTAAAGACTACGAGGATATGAGCCGCAAGGCCGC
>JAXKFZ010000106.1:0-2053 GCA_036550635.1 Collinsella sp.
CAGGGCGACGCCCAGGACGGGCACGTTGGCGTAGGAGCACAGCAGGAAGCCCAGGAAGTAGAAGGGCACGAGCTGCTTGGTGAGCACCAGGCGGCCGAGCATGGCGAAGCCCATGGCAGGCAGGATGTTGGCGGCAACGCCGCAACCGTCGATGATGAAAGGCGGGATGAAGTCGAGCAGGCCCTGGATAGCGTCGGAACCCAAATAGAAGGCGCCGCCGCACAGCAGGAAGTACTCAAGGCAGCCAAAGAGGCCCATGCTCCAATGTGCCGCGTAGATACCCTTGAGGTTGCCCTTGGCAGCGCACTTGTCAGCAATGTCAACAATGATCGAGAATCCAGCATCCGTAATGTTGCCGATCGTCAACGAAAGGACGGCGATAGGCATGGCGAGCGCGATGGCCGTCTCGGTACCCTGACCGAGCTGAATGGCAAACGCGCAGGCGAGCACGCCGCCGACGGTTTCGTTAGGCGGCACGTAGGCGCCGATGGAGATCGAGCCCATGAACAGCAGCTCCAGGCTGGCGCCGATCGCGAGGCCAGTCTGCAGGTCCCCCAGCACCAGGCCCACGAGCGGGCACAGGACGATGGGGCGGAACGCGTAGAGGGTGCCGAGCTGGTAGTCGAGGCATCCAAACGCTCCGACTAAGCCGACGAGGATTGCTTGGACAAGCATAATTCCTCCCAATAAGGAATCTCGAACCGTCGTCACTCCCGTCGCGCGCGTTGTTGATATCAATTCCGGGAGTTCGATTCCACGGCTCGAAGCGTACCTGGTGTGCTGCTAACACCCATGCCAGGCACAAATGATTTGATACCAATTATAGGTATGCAGGTTCTTACTATTTAATACCACTCGCTCAGCGGAGTGTTTTTTACCGTAAACGGCAGACGTATCCCGTCAGGCGCGCTCTTTGCTTCGATGGCGGACAAGCGTCACCAGAAAGCCATCGCCAAAGGCATCGGATGCCAAGTTGGCCACAATCACCAAAACGATAATCGCTGCGCCCAAAAACTCGTTCCAGCGAAAGACCTCGCCAAAGAGGAGCGCCGACCAGCAGGGAGCGAGCACGACCTCACTCATGCAGACCAAGTTGGCCGCAAACGCGTTGGTGCGCGCAATCCCCTTGGCATACAGCACACTCGCAAGGCCGCTGCAAAAAAGGCCATGCACCAGCATAAGCCCCCACTCAAAGGGTTTCACGGAGCCTAGGTCGCCGGCAAAATAGACGATCGGCAGTATCGAGATGCCGCAGGAGATGAGCGAGGACACCATGGGCGACGCATCGGGGCGAGAGTTTAAAAAGAAACACAGCCCAAAGGTGGCGCCCGAAATGACGGCAAGCAGGTTGCCAAGCATGCCCTCGGCGCTCAAATCACCTAAAAAGAAAAGTCCCATACCCGTAAAAGCAACCACCACGGAGGCAATCTTCGCAGGCGAGGGCAACGTGCGAGTTGCGAGCGATTGATACACGATAACGAAAATCATCGAGGTGTACTGCAGAACGATCGCGTTGCCGACCGTCGTGAGCTGGTTGGCAAAGTTAAACGTGGTGCCCGTCACGAAGTTGCAGACGGCCACAAGGACAATAAGACGGCTGACGCGAAGGACGGGCCTGCCGACGAGCAGGATAAAGAGCGCCATAAATATTGCCGTAACGGCACCGATCAAAAGAGCTGACTGCGAATTGGCGCGAACGAGAATGCCGATAAAGCTCCACAAGAGCGCCGTGCCAAATAGATACATCGCCCCGCTCACGCCATTATCGGGCGGATTGTCAGATCGAATCACGAAACACCTCCAGCTAGCTTTCGGTAATAAAAAACGGCGACCGCAATGGGTCGCCGTTTCCCTTGGGGGCAGAATAAAACGCAGGAACCTACGCCAGCACGCCGAAGAACGCGCCGATGACGCCCACGACCATGGTGGCCACGATCAGCACCATGGGGTTGATCTTCTTGGACAGCAGCCAGTAGTACAGCCAGAAGGCGAGCATGCCGAGCATGCCGGGCATGATGCCGTCCAGGATGTCCTGGAGGGTCTGGGCGTCGTC
>JAXKFZ010000107.1:0-1843 GCA_036550635.1 Collinsella sp.
GACGACGCCCAGACCCTCCAGGACATCCTGGACGGCATCATGCCCGGCATGCTCGGCATGCTCGCCTTCTGGCTGTACTACTGGCTGCTGTCCAAGAAGATCAACCCCATGGTGCTGATCGTGGCCACCATGGTCGTGGGCATCATCGGCGCGTTCTTCGGCGTGCTGGCGTAAGGGCCCGGCTGCATAGATTTTCGTTGCAACCTGGAAAGGGGATGGAGCAGGCCTATGCCCTCCATCCCCTTTTTGTATAGAAGGAGTTCGTATGTTCGCGAAGGATCGCGAAGCAATGCGCCTGACGCCGGCAGAGGTCAGGCTGATTCTTATTGAGTCCCTGCAGTGGTGCGCCAACAACGCGGTCTACTTTTTGGGGCTTATCGGTGCGGCCACGTATGATCTGGCCGGCACGGCCTTTTTGGTTGCCGCCATTACGCTCGCGCGCAATCTTATGACGTCGGTGGGCAATATGGTGTCGGGCTCGGTCATCGACCGCTTTGGACCGCGCCGGACGTCATTTGTGACGTGCGTGATTACGGCGGTGCTATCGCTTGGCGTGGGGTTGGCGCCGTTGTCTGTCCCCGGGCTTGTGTTTGCCGCGTGCGTCTTGGGACTTGCGGGCGGCTTTATCAACACCTGCACGCATGCGTTTCCGGGATACCTGGAGTCGACCACCGAGGGCCGTGCCCGCGTGAACGGTCTCATGGTGTTCTACAGCAATATCGCCTATACCGCTGGCCCGCTGCTCGGCGGTGCCATCGTGAGCTGTTTTGCCACGCAATCGGTCTATCTGTTCATGGCGGGCATGATGGGTGTGGCGGCCGTGCTCTCCTTGGGCTGTCACGAGTGTGTTGCTCCCGCAAAAGGGGAGAAGCCGAAGGGCGGTATTCTGGGCGGCATGGCCGAGGGCGCGCGACTTACGTTTCGCGACCACGACTTGCGCCTCATCTTTATCTCGGGCTTTTTGGGTTTCTTTGCGTTCGGCGCGTTCGATTCGCTTGAGTCGTTGTTCTACCGCGATGTGCTCAACGTGGATATCGTCTGGCTGGGCTGGCTGTCCTCGGTCGTGGGCCTCACTTCCTCGGTGGGCGCGTTCATCCTGACCAAGCTTTCTGCTCGCCATGTCAACCTGCGATTGTTGCTCGGCGCGCTCATGGCCGTGGGCATTGGGTCCATGGTGTACGTGGGCACCGATATGCTGGGGGTTGCGATTATCGGTCAGGCGATTAACGGACTGGCTTGGGGTTTCTTGGAGCCGCTGCAGATGATCTTGATTCAGGAGCGCGCGGACATCAAATACCTGGGGCGCATTACCGGCTTTGTGCGTTTTGGCCTGATGAGCGCCGGCGTGCTTCCGTTGCTGGCGGCTCCGTTTTTGGCGGAGGCTTTGGGCGTTCAGGCGGTGCTGTTTGGGGCATCGACCATTATCGCGCTGGTAGGAACGCTGTTCTTTGTCACACAAGGGAGGCGCCAGAGGTGTTAGCTATACATTCAATTCTAATTTAATACCACTCACCAGAGAATTTCGACCGTTCACCGAGGATTGGAGCAGATTGATAAGTGGTATTAAAAACACATTAGGTGTATGTCTATAATTGGTATCGAAAAGAAACGCAATGTATAGAGTTGCGTGCAGGACAGAAAGGAAAAGCCATGAAGGAAACCGAGAAGATCGAGATCATGCACTTTAGCCAGGAGGGCTACGTCGAGGACGGCAAGAACGTCTACGAGACCGGCAAGAAGATGATTGAGCTCGCCGACAAGGTCGCCGACGAGGGCTACGACGCCGTGTTCCTGATGGGCGTCGGCGGCACCTGGGACGAGCTCATGCAGCTCGAGTACCTCA
>JAXKFZ010000108.1:0-5864 GCA_036550635.1 Collinsella sp.
ATACTCGTCCGCCAACTGTTTCCAAGCGGGTAGCGAATTGACAATCGTTTCGTAGCTCACGCAATAGCCCAGGCGGAACCAACCCGGCATACCAAAGCTGTCCGAGGGAACCGCAAGCAACTCATACTTCTTTGCGCGCTCACAGAACGCATTCGCATCGGGCTCCAACGCTTTCACCCATAGGTAGAACGCGCCATCCGGCTCAACATAGGTGTAGCCATACTCCGCTAGTGCGTCGGTAAGCGCGGTGCGGTTGCGCGCATAGGCCTCGACATCGCTCGGCTCATCGATGCAATCGATGATTACGCGCTGGAAGAGTGCCGGTGCGCATACAAAACCCAGCGTACGGGCAGCGCCCGCAACAGCCGGCATCAGACGGGCAGCCTGCGGATTGGTGTTGGGAACCAAGATCCACCCCACGCGCTCACCCGGCAGCGACAGCGACTTGGAATACGAGTAGCACACGATGGTGTGCTCGTAGATCGAGGGCACCCAAGGCACCTCGGCACCGTACACGATCTCGCGGTACGGCTCATCCGAGATGAGCATAATCGGATTCTCGGGATCGCGCTGAGCGTTGGCCTCGCGCAGAACATTGGCCAGTCGCGTCAGCGTGTCGCGCGTATACACGGCGCCGGTCGGGTTATTCGGCGAGTCGATGATGACGGCAGTCGTCTTATCGGTAATCGCCTTGAGCACGTTGTCCACACTCAGCTGGAACGTATCTTCATTGGCGAGCGCCTCAACACACGTACAGCCGGCTTTCTCAATCCACACGCGATACTCCGGGAAGTACGGTGCAATGACGATAACCTCATCGCCCGGGTTCGTAACGGCGTTGAGCGTGCAGGTGAGCGAAGCCGCGGCGCCCACGGTCATAAAGACATCCTTGCCCTCATAACTCGTACCAAAGCGGCGGTTGAGCGACTCAGCCACGGCGGTACGGCACTGCGGCAGGCCCGGTGCGGGCGTGTATCCGTGCAGCTGGTCACTCGGCAGCTCCAAGGCCTTCTTAATGGACTCCGCCACGGCAGCGGGCGCCGGAACGCTCGGGTTACCCAGCGAAAAATCGAATACATTTTCCGCACCAATCTGCGCCTTGCGCTCAAGGCCATAGCTAAAAATCTCGCGGATGATGGAGCTTTCCGCACCGCGAGCATACATAGTTTCGTTGATCATCTGTTCCCCTTTCACATAGGCGCTATTGTACGCTTTAGCCGAGCAAAGCGCCGCAGCAATGTTGATTGGGGACAGACTTAAATGCGTGAAAACGCTCATTTAAGTCTGTTCCCAATCAACAAAAAGAAAAAGCCTCCGCAGGTTTCCCCGCAGAGGCTTTCGCCACAAAGGCTATTTGTCGGCGTCGGTGTCGGCACCGGCATTGACGGCACAGTCATCGCCGGCATCATCGGATGCGGCTTCGGCATCCTCCTGCATGGCCGCCTGCGCAAATGCCGCGGCATCGGCCGCCAGCTCCTCCTCGCTCATACGAGGCGCACGCTTCTTGGTCGGCATGCCGGCCGCCTTGGCATTGCGCTCCTCCTTGGCCGCCAGGATATCGCCCTCGCGCTCAAGGTAGGCGTCCCACTCGTTGTCGAGCAGGGCATTCACGGCGTCGCCTTCGACGGTCTCGCGCTCAAGCAGCACCTTGGCCATCAAATCGAGCTGGTCGCGACGGGCATCCAAAATCTCGACCGCACGACGATGGGCCTCACGCATAATGCGCTGGACCTCGATGTCGATGCGGCGCGCCGTCTCCTCGGAGTAATCCTGGTGATCGGCGTAGTCGCGGCCCAGGAATACCTGATGCTGCGCCTCACCAAACACCTGCGTTCCAAGCTCCTCGCTCATGCCCAGGCGCGTGACCATCTCGCGCGCCATCTTGGTTGCGCGCTCCAGATCGTTGCTCGCGCCCGACGTGATGTCGTCGCACATGAGCTCCTCGGCAACGCGACCGCCCAAGAACACGGCAAGCTCGTCGAGCATCTCGTTCTTGGTCTTGAGGAAGTGGTCCTCCTGCGGAAGCTGCAGCGTGTAGCCCAGCGCCTGGCCGCGGCTGACGATCGAGATCTTGTGAACCGGATCGGAGTGCTCCAGGATGTGACCCACCAGGGCATGGCCGCTCTCGTGGTAGGCGATCGTGGTGCGCTCGGCCTCGGTCATCACGCGACCCTTGCGCTGCGGACCGGCAATCACGCGCTCCATCGATTCCTCGACCTCGTCCATCGAGATCACGGAACGATGGCGGCGGGCAGCCAGCAGCGCAGACTCGTTGAGCAGATTTGCCAGATCGGCGCCGGTGAAGCCAACGGTCATCTGGGCGAGCTTCTCAAACTTCACGTCCTCGTCCATCGGCTTGTTCTCGGCATGCACGCGCAAGATCTGCTCGCGGCCCTTCACATCCGGACGGTCAACCGTAACCTGACGGTCAAAACGACCGGGGCGCAGCAACGCCGGATCCAGGATGTCAGGACGGTTGGTTGCAGCGATCAGGATGACCGACTCGCTCTCCTCAAAACCGTCCATCTCGACCAGCAGCTGGTTGAGCGTCTGCTCGCGCTCGTCGTGACCGCCGCCCAAGCCAGCTCCGCGCTGACGTCCCACAGCATCGATCTCATCGATGAAGATGATCGACGGAGCCTGGGACTTGGCCTCCTTAAAGAGGTCACGCACGCGGCTGGCGCCGACACCCACGAACATCTCGACAAAGTCGGAACCCGAGATGCTAAAGAACGGCACGCCCGCCTCGCCGGCTACAGCCTTGGCCAGCAGCGTTTTACCGGTGCCCGGAGGGCCCACCAGCAACACGCCGCGCGGAATCTTGGCGCCCAGCTTGCGATAGCGGTCCGGATCGCTCAAAAAGTCACGGATCTCCTCGAGTTCCTCGACTGCCTCGTCCACGCCGGCAACGTCTTCAAACTTGACCTTGGGGCGCGTGGCCTCGTTGGTCTTGGCGTTGGTCTTGCCAAACTGCATGTTCCTGTTGTTGGCGCCCATCATCTGGCGCATAAAGTAGAACATGATGGCGATAAGGGCGATCGTCGGAAGCACACTCATCGCCAAGTCGCCCCAAAAATCGGGATCGTTGGTGTTGACGATGTACTTGGTATCGGGGTGCTCCGCCATGAGCTCGGCAAGCGAATCGGAGCCGACATAGGTCGAGGAGAAGCTCTTGAGCTCGCTCGTATCGCCCTTGTCCTTCTTCGTCTTCCAGTAATGACCCGTCACGCTTCCATCTTGAACCGTATAGGTCAGATCTTCGACGCGATCCTGCTTGATGGCGCTCACCATCTCGCTCGTCGCGAGCTTAACGGTATTGCTGGAATTGGCAAAGCCGGAGCCCATGTTAAAGAAGGCGTAGCCCAGAAGCGCGCAAGCCAAAATAAAATACAGCCAGCCCGTACGCGTGGGCTTCTTGCCTCCGGGCATCCCCGGGATCTTAGGCTCCCGGGGAGTCTGGGAATTGTTATCGTTATGGTCGTCGGGCATCTTACGAATAAACCTCCGGTTTCAAAATGCCCAGATACGGAAGGTTACGATAGCGCTCGGCATAGTCGAGGCCGTAGCCCACCACAAAGGCATCGGGGCAATGGGTTCCAACATACTTGGGCGTGATGGCCGAGACGCGGTCCTCAACGTCCTTCCACAGGAAGGCGGCGACCTCCAGAGAAGCGGGCTTGCGGCTCTCGAGGTTCTTCATCAGGTACTTGAGGGTCAGGCCCGAGTCCAGAATGTCCTCGACGATCAGCACGTCGCGACCACGGATGTCGATATCCAGGTCCTTAATGATACGCACGATGCCCGAAGACTTCACACCGTCGCCATAGCTCGAAACAGCCATGAAATCGATGTTGGTCGGCAGCTCGATCTTGCGCATCAGATCGCCCATAAAGACAACAGCGCCGCGCAGAACCGCGATCAGCACCAGATCCTTACCAGCGTAGTCGCGCGTAATCTCCTCGCCCAGGCGAGAAACGATACCGTCGATATCCTCCTGCGTAAACAGAACCTTCTCGATATCCGGATGTTGAGAAGCCATGACAACCCTTTCTTGTGCTTAATCGCCCACACACCGCCGTATGGACGCGAACTACACATTCTAGCAGCGCACGGGGTATATTTTCCAGCCCACGCACCATCAGCGCGGGAATACCGTCAACGCCGCACAGAAAAGCTGGGCGAGGGGCTAATCCGCATCGACCACACGAAGCAGATATGCCACGCGCGTTGCGGCTGTGCACTTAAAACGCTCGTCCGCGCGAACTCCGGCGACCCACACCACGGCACCTCCCGGCGCCGTCCTCACCATGGGCACGCCAGCGCGCTCGGAAACGGGAATGCGAGCCTCGCCTAGCAAGTCGGATACTTTCTTGCTTCGGCCACTCATCCCTAACGGGCACATCACGTCTCCCGGTGCGGGACCGTCCACCCACAGGCGCGCCAATCGCGCCTCGACAGGGATCTCGCCACGCGAGCCCGCCAGGATCCGCTCACTATCGCTGTCGGCAAAACCCAAGGCAGCCGCGTCTACCAAAGCTGTCACTTCCCCGGCAGCCGCAAGCTCACGGGCGCGACGCACGATATCGCATCCCGGCTCAACGGTCATCGGTTCTGTGACCAGTATACGTCCCCCGCCCAACGGCAAACGACCGGGTACGGTAACCCAGTCCGCGACCAGGCCCTCGCGAGCCGCCGGCGCCTTAAACGCCAGCATGCCAAACTCAATGCGTGCGTCAATCCCCGCCGGAAGCGTGACCGAGCCTGTGCCTTCGGCAACGCAGGAAAGGACTCGCTCCACATGTCGCATCTCGGGACGAGCGTCCGGATCGATGCGTTTGATCGCCAGTCGCACGATGCGCCGCGCGATTACCACCTCGGCCGCAGCAAGGCGCCTGGCATCGAGCACCAGTGCGCCCGCTGCCTCTTTGCGCAAACAGCTTCGAAACGCCTGTGCCGACAGCTGGGATAGAAACGCATCTTCATCACCCAAGATCTCACAGGCGGCGCCAATCGTCTTGCACACGCTCGCATTACGCTGTGCCACCACCGGCATTACCCGATGGCGCACGTAGTTTCGCAGATACGAGATATCCTCATTGCTCTCGTCTTCACGCCACGGCTGACCATGTACCTGTAGATAGCTCACGAGCTCGCCATGAGTTAGGTCGAGCAAGGGACGTACCACGATATTCCTCCGGCGAGGAATGCTCGATAGGCCAGCGGGGCCCGAACCCTTAATCGCGTTCATCAAAAACGTTTCCGCGCGATCCGAAGACGTGTGCGCGGTGCAGATACGAGCCGCCGTTCGCGGTGCCCCCGTCTGGGCGCAGAGCTCGCGAACATACCTCCGCGCCGCGGCATAGCGCACTTCGCGGGCCGCGGCCTCAATATTGCCCGACTCCCCATCAAAATAAGCGTGCTCCACGCACAGCGGTAAACCATATTTCGCGCAGAGCTCACGCACAAAGGCCTCGTCGCCATCGGACGCCTTGCCGCGCAGATGATGGTTTACATGCAGCACATGCAGGCGCTCGCGAGCAATGGGGGCAACACCGCGCCCGTCTTGGATATCCAGCTTTGATGTGCACGCCATAAGAAGCAGTGCCGTCGAGTCCGCGCCGCCTGATACCATGAGCACGACAGGAGCAGCCTGCTGCCTCGTTCGGGTCTCATCGACTGCCCCGGGCACGGCATGGTGTCCGTAATGCTGTGATACCGTAGGCATTTGCTTCCTCCTCTATTCGTCCGCACCCATTGTATCCTTTGGAATCTTATGTCTCGTCTGCACCTTCATATCCTTGGCAGCGGCTCAAAAGGCAACTGCGCGCTCATCGAAGGCCCCCGGGGGCTCATCATGATTGACG
>JAXKFZ010000109.1:0-1537 GCA_036550635.1 Collinsella sp.
GGCAAAAGAAAACCACCCCCCACGTTACGAAAATGAACCCACCTAAAACAGGTGGGTGCCCTCATCGACTGTTCCAGCGTCCTTAACAACGAAGGATACCTGTACTAGGTACGACTGTGTGGGCTCCCTAAATAAACGCGACGGTTCACCCAGTTGCTCCGCGGGGGGCGGAATACCTACATCATAAAGCGGCACTTTGTCGATTCCAGTCTTGACATTACAAAAATCGTGTCGGACGATTACGGCGCCTTGGGGCTTGAGCCGTCTACGCGGCCTGGCCCTTTATGTTTGAGCTGCTGAATTGTTGTTTTGGAGCATGTTTTTATGCCGACGTCGTTGACCGAACTTTTTTCGCCCGCCTGCCATTTGTGTCCCCGCCGTTGCGGTGCGGCGCGCGATGAGGGCGCGCGCGGCGTATGCGGTGCTAACGACACGCTCAAGGTGGCCCGCGCGGCGCTTCATATGTGGGAGGAGCCGCCTATCTCGGGCGAGGCCGGTTCGGGCACGATCTTCTTTAGCGGCTGCTCGCTTAAATGTATCTACTGCCAGAACCACGAGATCTCGACCGGCAATTTTGGCCTTGAGATTTCGCCTGAGCGCCTGGTCGAGATTATGCTGGAACTGCAGGACCAGGGTGCCAACAACATCAATTTGGTGACGGCGACGCACTATGCGCACCTGTTGCCTGCCGCGATTGCCGCGGCACGGGCGCGCGGGCTGGTCATCCCGATCGTCTACAACACGAGTGGTTACGAGCGCGCGAGTGCCGTGGCGGCGCTGGGCGACCTGGTCGATGTGTGGCTCACCGACTTTAAATATGCCGATGCCGGGCTTGCGCAGTCGCTTTCTCATATTAAGGATTACCCGCGCGTGGCCGTGTCGGGCCTGGCACAGATGACGTGCGAGATCGAGCGCCGCGGGGGAGAGCTGGTGGACGAGGACGGGCTCATGAAGCGCGGCATCATCGTGCGCCACCTGGTGCTGCCGGGGCATGCAGACGATTCGTGTCGCGTGCTGGACCTGGTGTGGCAGACGGTGGGCGACGTGCCGATCTCGGTCATGAACCAGTACACGCCCAATGCGCTCATGCGCGAGCAGGGCGGCGACCTGGCACGCGCCGTGACGCGCGAGGAGTACGAGCAAGTACTCGACCATGCCGACGACCTGGGCTTTACGACGATGTTCTGGCAAGAGGGCGGCGCGGTAGACGAGAGCTTCACCCCGGCCTTCGACACCACCGGTGTTCTTACCAGCGCAAAGTAGTGCGTTCGTCGATGATTTTTCTGGGACGGGGGATAAATAATCATCGGGTGGCTCGGGCGTTCGAAAAGTAGTCAAAACAGCCCCGTCCCAAAAAGACTGGGTATTGGGCGTTGACAGTTGGCGAGCCGTAGGTAAAATATCAACTTGTCCTGGGGACGTAGCTCAGTTGGGAGAGCGCTGCCGTCGCATGGCAGAGGCCGAGGGTTCGACTCCCTTCGTCTCCACCCTTGGATTTGATAAGCCGCTGACATTGTGTCGGCGGCTTTTTTTAAAA
>JAXKFZ010000013.1:0-1911 GCA_036550635.1 Collinsella sp.
CCCTTCTTCCTCTTTCCGGACATGCCGTCCTCCGATCTTCCGGGGCCGGCCGGTCCGGCCCTCAGGGTATCGGGTTCCCACATTCATCCGTACATGTACGGATGAATGTGGGAGGTGTTCGGATGAAGTCGATAATCAAGGGTCGCGCATAAAGCCGAGGACGTCGGCGTGAGAGGAAACAGCCCCACCTTTCACCTGCTACAATGGGTCAAACTATTGCGATTTCGGAGGTGTCTGCCATGTCGGACGATCTTCATCAAACCGCGTCGGGCAAGCGCCGCGACGTTATTAGCTGGGACGAGTTCTTTATGAGCGTGGCCATCGCCGCGCAGCGCCGCAGCAAGGACCCCAACACGCAGGTGGGCGCGTGCATCGCCAGCACCAACCACCGCATCCTTTCGGTGGGCTACAACGGTACGCCCTCGGCGCTCAACGATGACTTTTTCCCGTGGGGCACGAGCGATGACCCGCTGCAGGACAAGCATAACTACGTAGTCCATGCCGAGGCCAACGCCGTGCTCAACTATCGCGGCTCGCTCAAAGACCTTGAGGGTTCCACGGTCTACGTCACGCTGTTCCCGTGCCACGACTGCGCCAAGATCCTGGCGCAGGTGGGCGTGGGCGAGGTCGTCTACCTGGACAATAAGTACGCCGACACCGACGACGGCCGCATCAGTCGCCGTATTCTCGACTCCTGCGGCATTAGCTACCGCCAGGTTATCGTCGACGTCCACATTGGCACCGGGGAACAAACTCAGCAGTAGCGGCAATGTGTGCTAGCGCCGGGTGTCGGCAAAAGCAGCTCAAAGAGCCCTGTCCCAAATTGACTACTCGTGAAAGTCGTGTCCGCACGCATGGCTGGCGCCTAAGCGGGTACATGGCTGTAGTAACATAGCCCCTGTCCGCGGGCGTGCCCGCGTTATTGTGAGAAAGGAGCCCCTGTGGCTGTTAACGAAGAGCTGCTTAAGAAGGTTCTTGAAGAGATCCGCCCCAACCTGCAGGCCGATGGCGGCGATATGGAGTATGTGGGCGTCGACGACGAGGGTGTTGTCAAGCTGGAGCTGCAGGGCGCCTGCGCCGGCTGCCCCATGAGCTCGCTGACCCTGTCTATGGGCATCGAGCGCATTCTGAAGGAGCACGTGCCTGGCGTTACCCGCGTTGAACAGGTCAATGCTTCCGGCGAGGCCGAGGACCTGTACGACGAGTACGCGCCGTTTTAAGATGCGAAAGCTGCGGACGGTATACTCCGCATAGACGTTACGCCCAAATATGCGGCTGCGAGCGCAAGGCCCGCGGCCGCATTTGTATGTAGGGAGCAGGAGGGTCGACATGCTCAACGACTTCTACCATATGCTTGATCCTGTCGCGATCTCGGCGGGCCCCATCACCATCTACTGGTACGGCCTGGCCTACGTGGTCGGCGCCCTGCTCACGGCGGTCGTCATGTACCGCACGCAGCGCCGTTGGGGTTTTGACATTACGGTCGACGACCTGACGAGTGTCGTGGTCGGCGTGGTCTTTGGCCTTATCATTGGCGCCCGCCTGTTCTATGTCATCTTTTACGGCGACGGCTACTACTGGGCGCATCCGCTCGAGATCTTTGCCACCAACGAGGGCGGCATGAGTTTCCATGGCGGCCTGGTGGGCGGCATCATCGGCGGCGTGCTCGTGTGCCGCATGTATAAGCTCGATGCCTGGACTTTGGCAGACCTTGCCGTCATAGGCGCGCCGCTGGCCTTGTGCTTGGGCCGTTGTGCCAACTTTGTCAACGGTGAGCTGTGGGGCAAGCCGACCGATCTGCCCTGGGGCGTGGTCTTCGGTGGCACCGCGGGCGATATGCCGCGTCACCCCTCCCAGCTCTACGAGGCATTTCTTGAGGGCATCGTGCTCTTTTGCATTCTGCAGGTGCTC
>JAXKFZ010000110.1:0-4389 GCA_036550635.1 Collinsella sp.
CACGTTTTTTGAGCGCTTGATACGCTTTAACCCTGCGGAAACATTTTTCTGCGATAGTATCTGCGATATAGACCAGTCGAAACCCGCCCGAAAGAAAGGGGAGCGACATGAACCAGCAGAACATCGATTACGTACTCCGCTCCGTAGAGCAGCGTGACATCCGCTTTGTGCGTTTGTGGTTTGTCGACATTCTCGGCCGCCTCAAGAACTTTGCCATTAGCCCCGAGGACCTCGAGGTAGCTTTTGAGGAGGGTATTGGCTTTGACGGCTCCGCCATCGAGGGCTTTGCCACGCCCGAGGAAGCCGACATGCTGGCGTTTCCCGATGCTTCGACCTTCCAGATCCTGCCGTGGCGCCCGAGCCACAACGGCGTCGCCCGCGTGTTCTGCGACGTGTGCACTCCCGATCGCAAGCCGTTTGCCGGCGACCCGCGCGATGCCCTGCGCCGCATGTTCCGCAAGGCCGAGAAGGCTGGCTATCTGCTCAACGTGGGCGCCGAGCTGGAGTATTACTACTTCCCCGACGAGCATACCCCTGAGCCGCTCGACAATGTGGGCTACTTCGATCTTTCGGTGAGCGATGCCGCTCGCGACCTGCGCCGCAACACGGTCCTCACGCTCGAGAAGATGTCCGTGCCCGTGGAGTACACCTTCCACGCCGCCGGTCGCTCGCAGCACGGTATGAGCCTGCGCCACGCCGAGGCCCTGAGCATGTCCGACGCCATCACCACGGCCAAGCTCATCATTAAGCAGCAGGCCTACGAGAGCGGTTGCCACGCCTCCTTTATGCCCAAGCCGTTGGCGGGCGAGGACGGCAGCGCTATGTTCCTGTGCCAGTCGCTATTCGACCACGACGGCAACAACGTCTTTTGGGGCGAGGACGACGAGAAGTACCACCTCTCCGATATCGCCAAGCACTACATGGCCGGCATCCTGGCGCACGCGCGCGAGATCAGCGCTATCACTAACCCCACGGTCAACTCGTACAAGCGCATCACCACGGGTGGCGACTCCGTGCCGCAGTACGCCACGTGGGGCCTGCGCAACCGCGCGAGTATGGTTCGCATCCCGGTCTACAAACCCGGCAAGCAGCTGTCCACGCGCATCGAGCTGCGCAGCCCCGACCCCATGGCCAATCCGTACCTGGTCAACGCCGTCACGCTGGCGGCTGGTCTGGACGGCATCGAGCGCAAGCTGGAGCTCCCGCCCGAGGCCACGGCCGAGACGCTCAAGCTCACCGACCGTCAGATGCTCGAGGCCGGCTACACGCCGCTGCCGCGCTCGCTCAAAGAGGCGCTCGACGTGTTTGAGGACTCGCAGTTTATGAAGGATGCCCTCGGCGAGCACATCCACAGTTTCTTCCTTAAAAAGAAGCGCGACGAGTGGCATAAGTTTGAGTCCACGATCACCGAGTGGGAGATTAAGCATTATCTGGCGAACTCCTAATCGCGCTGGCTTGTTCCAGTACGATTGAGCTCATTTCTTTGGAGGCCGATATGTCCGAAAAGAGTGCCCTGTTCATGGCGCGCACGACGCGCTTCCACGAGTTTGCCCGCAGCTTGACGACCACCCTGGGTGTCGAGGTGAGCCTGGCAACCCCCGATTCGCCGACTGCGGCGCACGACTTTGACCTGCTGATCCTCGACTCCGACGGCATCCGCAGCGACCGCATCGATCAGATTGCCAAGTGGCTTGACGATCGCGGCGGTGTCCCCATGTTGGTGATCGTCGACGACGAGGCGCTCGGTACCTTGCGCCTGCCCAATCACGCGCATGCCGACTTTGTATGCCCCACGGCGACATCCAACGAGCTTAAGGCTCGTGCGCAGCGCCTGATGGGCGAGGAGGAGACCGTCGCCGCCGACGATGTGCTCAACATCGACAACCTCGAGATTAACCTGGCTACCTACCAGGTGACGCTCGATAACGAGCCCATCGACCTGACGCTGATGGAGTACTCGCTGCTGAGCTTTTTGGCGACGCATCCCAACCGTGCCTACAGCCGCGAGGTGCTGCTGCACCGCGTGTGGGGCTTTGAGTACTGCGGCGGCACGCGCACCGTCGACGTGCACATTCGACGCATCCGCTCCAAGGTGGGCCCGCAGATCGCGGCGCACATCACCACCGTCCGTGGCGTGGGTTATCTGTTTAAGGACTAGATTTCCACCACAAAGGGGACAGGCACCTTCGTGGTGGTTTTGCCGCATGCGTGGATCCCTTTCGAGTTTGCAGCAGAACTTAAGCCTTCCTAAAAGATTGCGTTCTCATACACGTTCGCCCGCATATTGGGGTACAACTCAACGTGAACAATGATGGCCCGCCACATGTTTGGCGGGCCTTTGGTTATTTGACGAAAGGATCGCAGCTATGAGCGAGTACGATTCCCAGCGTCCCCAGGATGCGGGCAACGCCGGCGAGACCCAGCAGCAGCCGCGCGTGCAGGTGGAGTCGACGCCTGCCGGTAGCAACATTCCCTACGTGCAGGCTTACGACACGCAGACCGGAAAGCCGCTGGGCAGCCAGCAGGTTGTAAACAAGCACACAGTGGTCAAAACCAAGACCAAAAAGTTGCCGATCTTTATTACGGCACTCGCCGGCTGTGCCTGCGGCGCCCTGCTGGTCATTGCGCTCATTATGAGCGGCACGCTCGATATCGGTGGCGGCAAGAATGCCGTGACGGCGGGTGCTTCGGGTTCATCGACGCAAAAGATTACGATTGATTCCGAGGACACCACGCTGGCCGAGGCCGTTTCTGCCAAGGCATTGCCCTCCGTGGTTTCCATCACCGCCACTTCGAGCGGTAGCCAGAATGGCTCGCTTTCGCAGTCTGCCGACGAGTCGGACAACTCGGGCAGCGTCGGTTCGGGCGTGGTGCTCGATACCGAGGGCCACGTCCTCACCAACAACCACGTGGTCGATGGCTATGACCAGTACGTGGTTACCATGGACGACGGCACTACATATGAGGCCGAGTTCGTTGGCAACGACGCCTCGAGCGACCTGGCCGTCATCAAGCTCAAGGATGCCGATGCCTCCAAGCTCACGCCGATCGAGATTGGTGATTCCTCCAAGCTCAACGTGGGCGAGTGGGTCATGGCGATTGGCTCGCCCTTCGGCAACGAGCAGTCTGTCTCCACCGGTATCGTCTCGGCGCTGTATCGCTCCACGGCCATGAGCTCTACCAGCGGTAACACCATCTATGCCAACATGATCCAGACTGATGCCGCCATCAACCCGGGCAACTCCGGCGGCGCGCTCGTCAACGACAATGGTGAGCTGGTGGGTATCAACTCGCTCATCGAGAGCTACTCGGGCTCCAGCTCGGGCGTGGGCTTTGCCATTCCGGTTAACTACGCCAAGAACATTGCCGACCAGATCATCGACGGCAAGACGCCGGTGCATCCGTACATGGGCGCCACGCTTTCGAGCGTCAATGCGCTTAACGCCCGCACCAACAAGCTGAGCACCGATAGCGGCGCGTATGTGGCGAGCGTCGTTGAGGATGGTCCTGCTGCCAAGGCCGGCATTCAGGAGGGCGACGTCATCACCAAGCTGGGCGACGACGAGATCACGAGCGCCGATGGCCTGATCATCGCGCTGCGCAGCCACGAGGTGGGCGAGAAGGTCGAGATCACGCTCATGCGCGGCAAGGAAGAGAAGAAGGTCACCGTCGAGCTGGGCTCCGATGAGGAGCTGCAGAACCAGCAGCAGGACGACAGTTCGACCGACACCGGCAACAGCGGTATTACCGACGAGCAGCTGCGCCAGTACCTGGAGGAGCTGCTGGGCCAGCAGGGTCAGGGCCAGGGTCAAGGCTACGGTCAGGGTTTCTAACGAGCTGTATCGCACATACCGATGCCAGAGGGGGCTGTCCCGCCAACGCGGGACAGCCCCCTCTTTTCGCGATGATCCCTTGGGGACGGAGGAAAACGGATCACTTGTGGCTGGCAAGAGGCTTGTTTCGGTATGGTCTGGACAGTTAGTTCAGATACGTATAAATCTGGGACAGCTTGGGATGCGTTTTGAGCAATTTTTGATTGGGATGGGGCTCGAATTGGTGTTTGGAAGGGAGAGTGGGACGTTTACATGGTCTCGAGGAGCCAAAATTAGTTGAAACAGGGGTGTTCGTGCCTGATTCAGCTCTAGGATTTATACGTATCTGAACTAACTGTCCACCCCGGTCCGGCCGCTGCCGATTCGGTGCGGTTCGAAAGGGCTGTTCGGCGCCGTTGCGACCGGTGGTACTCTTGTATCCGTTTGAAATCGAGCGAAGGAGTGCCGCTATGGAGCAATCGAGCCTGTTTGGTGACGGCGTGGACATCGATACCGAAACGCCCGCGAGCACGGATACCGCCGTACCGGCCGATGCCCGTGCCCAGGCGGCAGCGCG
>JAXKFZ010000111.1:0-14332 GCA_036550635.1 Collinsella sp.
CAAGGGTTGAGGGAGAAACATGCTGCTCATAGGGCATCGAGAGCTCATTGGTAATCAAAATGCCATCGACACCGCCCTGCTGCAACGCCTCGAGATCGCGCTTGGCAGCTTCCACGACCTGCGACACGCTTCCGCCCGGGTAATACAGTGGATCGCCCGGCAGAGGACGCAGATGCAGCATTCCGATAACCGGCTTTTCGGTCTTGAACATCGAGGTTAGAAACGACATAACGTGCTCCTTCATAGGGTTATTGCAGGGACGCTACTCCCCCAGCACCTCGACGTACACTTTTCGCTTCTGCGGACCGTCAAACTCCGCAAGATAGATGTTCTGGGCACTTCCGCACACGATGTGGCCATCTTGGACGGGAAAGAAGCAACTGTTCCCACAAATCATGCTCTTGATATGCCCACAGGAGTTGTTGCCGGTGGCTCCATAGCTCGGCAGGAAGTGCGCATGCGCATAGGGGGCATCGAGTGGGGCGATGCGATCAAGCGTCTCCATAAGATCCGTCTCCACGCAGGGCAGCCCCTCGTTTACCACGATTCCACAGGTCGTATGCGACAAAATAATCGCTGCCAAGCCATTGGTCACCGAGCTGCGTTCGATGGCAGCGTGCACATCTTCGGTAATATCGATGAACTGGTCCGGAGCAGTCGATAGATAGCTCAATGTCTCGAGCGTCACCATGTTTACTCATCCCCTTCAAGAAAACGCAGGGCATTACCCCAGTAGAGCCTTTCTCGCGCATCATCGCGCATGGGCACGGTATCGAGCGCCCGCTTGAGTTTGAATGCACGGAAACGCGGCGTATTGCTGGCGAACATCACTTGATGCGATAGCGCGCGCTCATACCACAGCGGCCCCATATCGACCGTGAAAAGACGCTGCATCATCTCCTCGGGCGAATCGATGTAAGTGATAGAGGTGTCCGTGTAGCAGTTGGGATACTTGAGCAGCATCGCCACGGTCTCGCGCACCCAGGGCCAGCCAAAGTGGGTCAAACTAAAGCGCACATTTGGATGCGTTGCGATTGTGTGCTCAAATGCAAGCGGGTTACCGCGCGAGAGCTCTGCGCCCGGCTCCCATGACATACCGGCATGGAAAACCACCGGCTTGTTATAGCGCTCGCACAGCTCGTAAAGCGGCTCGGCCACAGCATCATCGGGGGCAAAACCCTGCTTTGCCGGATGCAGGCAAAGCCCCTTTGCCCCCAACTCGGTAAAGGCGCGCTCCAATTCGTCTGCGGCACCGCTCACCTGCGGATCTACGCTCGCAAATCCCCACAGACGATCGGGGTGCGCGGCAACCAGCATGGCAATCTGGTCATTGGTGCCAAAGTGTCCTCCGCATGCCGTGGTTACATCGAGCGGCATGAGCACGCTCTTCCGCACGTCGCAGACGTCCATCTCGACTTGAAGCTCATCCCAATCCATGGGACCCATATGCCCCATACCAAATTCTCGTGACCAAAAACCGAATCCATCAGGCTCATCACCTGGCGTACAGATCTCGCCATAGAGCATAGGATGGACCAACATGTCGATAACCATTTCGTACTCCTTTCCAGGCATTTGACCCTAGTACGGCTCAAACGAACCAATCACTCGGGACGACAGTTCAGCGCCCGCCTTCATACACGCCGGAATATCAAGGCCATCGATCACGCCCTTGGTAAACCCGGCAATATACGAGTCGCCGGCACCCACGGTGTTAACGACCTTCTCCGCCGGCACGATCCCGCACTCATAGAAGCGCTCGCCGTCATAGGCAATGCTTCCCTTCTCGCCAAGCGTGGCAACCGCAACGCGCGGCCCCAACTCCTGTACGTGACGTACCCAATCACGTAGCTCCGGAGTGTCCTCTTCAAACGACATGAACGCATAGTCTACGTAAGGAAAATGAGCCTCACATGCATATTCGGGATCCTGGCTGAACACCGAGAAGTCCATAACCACCGTCTTGCCCGCATCATGCCATTCGGGCAGGAGGTCCAAACAATTGCCAAACAGGTCGGTATGAATGATGTCATGCTCCAGGATAAACGCCCGGTCGTCTTCATTCGGTCGATATGTCTCCATTACGCCATCGATCGCCTCGAGATGTACGCGATCGACGCCGTCTTTCAATGCCATGAGCATCACCGAGGTGTCGCCATCCTCCACCCGCAGATGTGAGATATCGAGCCCCTCGGCGGCCAGCGCCTCTCTCATCTTGTCTCCGTACTCGTCCTTGCCGACAACCGACACGGCAGATACCGAAACGCCCATTCGTGCAAGATGGATACCCCAGTCAATGCCATTGCCAGTCGGATAGAACACGCCGATGTTTTGATAGACGTCCGCGCAGCAAAAACCAGCCGCACACGCTTTAATACCCATGGTCTTCTCCAATGATCAAAAGGGGACCCACCACATGGCGAGCCCCCTTTTCGCGTTTCGCATATTGTTTTGCATCGGCGGTCCAAGGCCTCATAGCCAGACCGCCGTACGCTTTCTTAAGCTATTCGACGATTGGTGCTCCGTGGCCCCAAGAGCCTTCCATGCCGCACACGGTCGAGGCAAACCCGGCAGCAAAGTCGAGCGCGCGCTCGATGGCCTCGGCGCCATCCTCACCACGCTTGGCGGAATCGAGATAGCACATCAAAAACGAGGTGAGGAACGAGTCGCCCGCCCCCATGGTGTCCTTCATGTCCGTTACCGGTTTAGCCAGCTGGCGGTAATAACGCTCGCCGTCGTAAGCAATGCAGCCCTCGGCGCCCGCCGTAGCCGACACAAAACGCGGACCCAGGCCCTTCACCCATGCCAGACGCTCGCGAATCTCGTCCTCACTCGCGGCATCCGCCGCACTAAAGAAAGCAAAATCGACGTAGGGCGCAATCTGCTCGTAGTACTCGTCGGTGGAGTCGTCCGAAAAGTCAAAAGAGACCGTGACGCCCGCAGCCTTCAGCTTGGGCAGCTCGCGCTCGGTGAAGCAATAGTTGCCCGAATGAACCACATCGAACTGCTTCATGTACGCAAGGTCAAAGCGATCGAGGACATAGCGCGCATCGCCACGGATACCGCCCTCGTTGGAGCCAAGGAAGACACGGTCACCGTCAACGACGGTCACGCGAGCCGCTCCGTTCTCGCCAATCATCTGCTCGCACTTGTCAAGCTCGATACCCTCATCCTCGAGGCTTGCAATGACATGCTCGGCAGCGGCGTCATTGCCAAAAATGCCCATGTATGCAGAGCGTGCGGCACCGCATTTCTTGGCATAAACGGCGAAGTTCACCGCGTTGCCGCCGGGATACATGGTGTGGATATGCTCGTAGCGATCGACGACGTTGTCGCCAAATCCGAGCGCGTTAACGTTAAATGCCATGGCCTTTGCCCCTTCTAGTACTCGACAACACCCATATAGCGGCGGAAATCGGGATCGTGATCAAACACCTTGCCGCGTGCGGCACGCAGCTCGCAGTTCATGGCGTAGAACAGCACCGGGTCCAGATAAGCACGGACGCTCGCCGGCACGGCCTCCATACCGTACTCCTTAGCATCGAGCACCATCAGCGTATCGGTATGCGTCTTAAGGAACGCCAGGGCGCGCTCGTCCATAGCACGGCACTCGCTGGAGCCCATCTGCAGGAAGTAAAAAACGCCATCCTGAGTAGCCTCGAAGGGGCCGTGGAAGTACTCGGCAGAGTGGATGTAGCTGCAGTGCTGCCACTGCATCTCCATAAGAGAGCAGATAGCGAAACCGTAGGTCTGGCTAAAGTTGGGACCGCTGCCCAGAATATAGAAGAACTCGTGCTCCTGGCAAAGCTTGGCAAAGCGATCGCCCAGCTCGGCATTTACCTTCTCGCGTGCCGGGGGAAGAATCTTATCCATCTCGGCGATACCGGCATACATATCGGCAAGATCGGCGTAGCCCTCCTGCTGATCGAGCAGCTCTGCCGCAAGCGACAGCGAAATGCCAGCGGGGACCTCGGCCTGCGGCACGCCCTCGCCCCACGGGTAGACCCACGTGGTCCACTTGCCGGAGTCGATCTTGGATCCAGCGTTGTCGGTCTGGGCGATCACCGTAGCGCCGGCGGCAAGGGCAATCTCGCAGCCCTCGACGACCTCCGGGGTGTTGCCACTGTGGCTACAAGCGATGACCAGAGACTTCTCGCCCAGACGACGCGGACGCATAATGTCAAATTCACGCGCGGTATAGATATACGAAGTGAAGGTGGTTGCCTCGCGCTGCAGAAGTTCATGAGCCGGGATCAAATCGATCATGGAGCCACCGCAAGCAATCCAGTAGACGCTGTCGAACTTGCCCTTCTCGGCAATTGCCTCTTTGATCAGATCGTGTGCGTTCATATCCAGTTCCTTTCTTGTTTGGCCCGCAATCAATGACGTTGGTTGCGTGGCCGATGGTTGTTTTAGTCAATCAGATATTTCTCGAATGCGGCCATGTTCTTGGCATCTGCCGCCGCCGGGTCATCGTAGTAACGACCGTCCGTGATTTCCTGGCCCAGCATGCCATCGAAACCATGGGCGTTGAGCGTGGCAACGAAGGCGTCCATATCGTGCTTGCCATCGCCCCACACCAGATGGCCATACGGGTCACCGTCGATAAAGTGCATCTCGTGAATTGCCCCGTCACCAAAGGCGGCAAACCAGTCCTCGAGCGTCTCGCCTGCAACGCCCATCGCGGTTGTATCAACCATGGGCTGTAAGTACGGGCTCGCGACCTCGTCAATCATGCGCTTCGCATCGGAAACCGTCGTCACAAGGTTGCTCTCCTCGGGACGCAGGCTTTCCATCGTAAGCACCAGACCGTGCTCGCCGGCATACTCCGCCAGAATGGACAAGTGCTCGCGGCTGCGCTTCCAGGCTTCCTCGCGGTCCTCGTCCCAGTCGCCCCAGCCCGAGTTGACGGACATACGGTCGCACCCAAGTACCTCGGCAAGCTCAATGCCGTGCTTAAAGTACGCCAGGCTACGCTGTTCATGCAGCGGTTTGCGTGCGCAGTACTGCCAAGGATAGACAACGTTCTCGGGGCACAGAGTACGATACCTAAGCCCACGGTCTGCAGCCTTTTTCGCCAGGACCTCAGCCTCAAAGTAGCCCGTGTGGTCGAGCGTCACATGCGGCTCTGCACACCACAGCTCAATGGACTCAAAGCCCAAGCGCTGCTGCACATCAAGGAAGTAATCGAGCGACCACATGATGTAGTGGATATTCATGCCCGCAATCTGCTCGCGACGCAGCGTCGGTTTGGATTCAGACATCTTATGCCTCCTTATTTCGATCGAACACGATTTGTCCGTCCGACATCGTCATATCAACCGCAAGATCGCGCGCGTCGCGATAATCGAGGTCAAACACATCCCGATCGAGCACGCAGATATCGGCAAGCTTGCCAACCTCAAGCGTACCCAGCTCGTCTTCGCGAATCAGATCGTACGCGCCCCCGGCAGTCCAAGCGCGCAAGAGCTCGACAAGCGTCAGCGTGTTGACCTCATTCACGGGCAGTCCGTCGGCGAAGAATCCGCCGCACGCGCTGTAGATTGACTCGCCCAGGCTCGGAATCAGCAGTGGCAAATCCGTTCCACAGCACACTGTGCATCCGGAAACTTCCATGCCGCGGCGATTCCAGCTGTGCAAAAGTCGCGTCTCGCCAATTTGTCGACGCATCATCGACAGGCAATCCTCGCGCCGGTCCAACGTCAGAATCTGCGGATAGACCTCGCAAATTCCACCTAACTTGCCAAACTCGACAAGATCGGTCGGGTCAGAGTTCTCGAGATCGGTAATCGCATGGCGGCGAAGCATCCGTCCATGCTCGTCTCGAGGCAGCGAGGCATAGAGCGCCACAGTGCGGCGAACGGCGCCATCGCCCTGGCAATGCAAGGAGTATCGGAAGCCCTCAGCATCAATTGCACGCAGCTCGTTCTCAATCAGATCCCACTCTGGCTCCTCGACGACCGTCTTGCCGGCAGCGCCCGCATCGGCCGTGTCCTCATAGGGGTCAATCATCTCGGCAAGCCCCGCCCATACGCCGCGATCGGTCATACGGTTGAAGCCAGAAAAACGAACGAACGGTCCCCGGAAGCGCTCTCGCGCCTCGCGGGCATATGCCAGATTTGCACCGGCGCCCACCGGCTGCGACATCATAGAGACGCGAACCGTCAGCTCACCAGATTCCTCACGGCGAGCCATTTCGTCGGCAAAGCCGTAGTAGTCATCAAACGCCATTTCCTTGATGGCGGTAACGCCGCGCTTGTTAAGCATGCTCATGTAGTCCGAATACCCGGCACGCACCTCGGGCAGCGCAAGGAAATCGCTCATCATGCGCCAGATCTTCTCGGCATAGCACGCCTGGGGTGTAAAGCCATATCGCGCACTGGCGGCAGCATTGAGAACGCAGGTCTCCGCGCCCGGCGTAAAGCAGACGACAGGGATATCGCCAAAACACTCGTCAAACACAGCTGCTGTATTTGCGTTCTCGGCATCCGATGCCAACGTTTCGGGTAGGTTGTGGCCAAAAGCCGCCGCGCAATCCGGATGACCTTCTTTCCATGCACGCAAGAGCGACACGGCCTCTTTGGCATCAGCGATGCCGGACAGATCAGACCCCAACGTCCGCAGCGCCCAACCTGTATAGAAGGTATGCACATCGATCAGGCCAGGCATGACAGTGCGGTCGCCCAGGTCAACTACCTCGTCCGCCTGGGTCAAATACGAAGCTACCTCACACTTGGTGCCAACAGCCTCAATTCGATTGCCACGGACCGCTACGAAACCTTCAAACGGCAGGTCCCCCGTACCGGTAAAGACGCTCTTAGACGTCAGGACCGTCAAACGATCGGACATCACAACCACCTACGCCGGAAGCATGCCGGAAATGGCAGTAATGACCAAGCCAAACACGACCATGAAGATGAAGAACTTCCAAATGGTCTTCCACCATTGGCCAAACGAAATCTTAGCCACGGCAAGGCCGGCGACCGTCATGCCCGCCACGGGGCTGATGGTGTTGATGGTCTGGTTGGCAAACTGGAGCGCGGTGACGGCCGCCTCGGGATTGAGGCCCATGAGCTCGGTCAGGGGGCCCATAACGGGCATGGTGAGCGCCGCCAGGCCAGAACTCGAGGGAACCAGCAAAGAGAGCAGACCAAGGACGACATACATAAACGTGGTGTAGACGGCGGCGGGTGCACCGGCGAGCGCGGTAGCGAGCGCCTGGAGGATGGTGTCGATGATCATGCCGCCCTCGGCGATGACCAGAATACCGCGAGCGATACCGATAACGACGGCAGCGTACGCAAAGTCGGCGAGACCCTTAACGAACTCCTCTGCGATCGTCTGCTGGTCAAGGCCGCCCAGGATACCGGCAAGCAAGCCCATGCCAAGGAACACGGCGGAAATCTGATTCATGTACCAGCCCTGGGTAACAAGACCCCAGACGATAATGCCCATACCGCAAGCAAAATCGATAAGCACGAGCTTCTGACGGATAGTGAACTCTTCCTCGATGGAGGCATCGGTCACGGAAAATTCAATACGCTTGAGCTTATCGTCCTCGTACACAATGGACGACTCGGGGTTTTTCTTGACGCGCATGGCGTAGCGCATGGCCCATGCGATACCGACGGCAGTGAAGATGACCCAAGAAACGGCACGCAGCCACAGTTGCGGATTACCCTCGATGCCAATGATGCCTTGGGCGATCAAAACATTAAACGGGTCGATGGTCGAAGCACAATATCCCAGGTTAGGACCAAGGAAGCAGATGATGAATGCCGTCATCGAGTCATAACCGATACCCATCATGATGGGAATGAAGATGGCATAGAACGGCAGGGCTTCCTCAGACATACCAAACGTAGTGCCACAAATGGACAGCAACGTCATCGTGATGGGAATGATGAGGATGTCCTTGTTCTTGAGCTTTTTAATCACACGGCTCATGCCGGCATTCAAAGCGTTGGTCTTGGTGATGATCGCGAACGATCCGCCAATCAATAAGACGAACGCAACGACGTCGGCAGCCTCTTGGATACCCTTGGTGGGCGCTTGCAGAACCGCGAAGATATCCTGACCCAGATTGATGGTCTCGCCGGTCTCGGAATCGGTGTAGTTCTTATCGACCTGTTCATAGGTTCCAGCAACGGCGACTTCACGCTCGCCCGCCGCTGTCGAAATCGTCTTGCGCTGATACTGACCAGAGGGAACGATCCAAGTCAGGACCGCAAAGACAACGATCAGCAAGAACATGATCGTATAGACATGCGGTAATTTGAACTTAAAACGTCTGTTTGTCTTCTTCGCCTTCGTATCTGACATAGATACCTCCAAAGAACTCGAGACTGCATCGCATCTCGCTTCAACGTTTGCACAATGCAAACGTTCTATGACGTCCCATAGATTACCAGCAGCTTTTTCCTTCATCAAGATAATTTCAAACTGATTGCCGCAACGCGGTTGAACGGTCGCGTTTGCGCCGTGAACGGTATGGAAACGCCCGGTGAGATGATCCACCGGGCGCTTCCATTCGCAATGTCCTAGATGTCAAAAACGTAGCGAGACCCAACGATTCGCTGACGACCGATGATAAACGGCCGCCGTTGCTCATCAAAGAAGAAGGCTTCCATATAAAACAAGGGTTCGCCAACGGGAACTGCCAACAGCCGAGCGACCTCGGGCGACGCGCACGCGATCTCGAGTGTGCACGGGTCGGTAAACGCGGGCGTACGGCCCGTCCGGTTACGCACGAACTCAAAAATGGATTGGTTAGATAGAGGTGCCGTTGATAGATAGGCGTTGTCCTCGTAAACGTATATGTTGTTCTCGAGCATGACGGGGACTCCATCGGCAGTGCGCACGCGCTCAACGCAAATCAAGTCAGTTCCAACGGGAACACCAAAGAACTGTGCTTCGGTGGAATCCGCCGGCAGTATCTTTCTCGAAATGACACACGCCCCCGGTTCCATTCCGTTAACGCGGCATGCGTCCGAAAAACTCTGAACGTCATCCTTCTGGCGAATCTTGCGCTTGAGCTTGGGGGCATTGACAAACGTGCCTTTCCCCTGTCGCTTCGTTAGATAGCCCTGCTGGACGAGCTCCTCAATAGCGCGTCGCACGGTAACGCGGCCAACTTTATAGCTCTCAGCCAATTCGAATTCGTTGGGTATCCGCGCGCCTGCCTTGTAGGCGCCGGAGTTGATTTCGTTTTTAATGATATCAATGACCTGTTGGTACAGCGGTATCGCTGCTTTACCGTCAGTTAGCCCTTCAGTCGGTGGCATATACCCTCTCCCAGCACAATTAATTCTAAAACGGGCTTAAGGGCATTCAACAAGCCCTTAAGCCCGCATTAGCTTAAAGTATGCTAGGTGTCGCACCAAAATGTTGGCTATTTACTCATCAGACCCGAAAAACGCGCAACTACCGCGCTCCTAAGAAAGCGTGAGCAGCTCCGGCAGCTGGTCGATAATCTTGTCCGCGGCATCCTGGCTAAAGCCAAAGCGTTCCTCGCGCTTGGCAACGACCGTCAGGCCGGCTCGCTTGCCGGCAGTGATGCCAGGCACCGAATCCTCAACGCAGCAGCAGCGATTCGCGGGCAGCCCCAGCAGGTCCAGCGCATGCAGGTAGATGTCGGGCTCGGGCTTACTCTCCTTAAACTGCTCGCCGCTCACCACATACTCAAAGGCATCCGACAGCCCGCACGCGTTGAGCACTTCCTCGATGCTATCCATGGGAGACGAGCTGGCAAGCGCCACGCGAACGCCACGGCGCGGCAGCTCTCGAATCGTATCCACGGCGCCTGGGTTAATCAAAGCCTGATAGTCGCGCGGACGCTTATGCGCCCACTCGTCCCAACGGGCCAACGCTTCCTCGCCAGTGAAATGCCCCTTACCGGCGCGCTCAAACCAATCGACCAGCATACGCAGGAAGAACTGATGCGAGGTACCGACCTGCCCATTCAACTCCTCTTGAGTCAGATTAAGCCCAAGCTCTTTGGCAAACGCGGCAGTCTCGCCCAGGTAGTAATACTCGGTATCGACAATGACGCCGTCCATGTCAAAGATAACGGCGTCGAACGGAAACGCGGACACGGCACCCTCCCTAACAAAAGGGCGCCCGCAAGCAGGCGCCCGAACCATGCATTAATCGGCGATTCTAACCCAGTAGCTTATCCAGCGCCACCGCAATACCATCTTCGTTGTTATTGGCGGTCACCATCTGGGCCACTGCCTTAACCTCATCGACGGCGTTGCCCATGGCAACACCGGTGCCGGCCCACTCAATCATGGACTTGTCATTCTGGCCGTCGCCAAACGAGACGACCTCGCTGGCATCGATACCGAGCTTGGGCAGGGCACCCTCGAGCGCACGGGCTTTGTCGATACCGGGCGCCGTGTACTCAAAGTACCAGTCGGCCGTAAACATGCCCGAAAGCGTCTGGGTAAAGGGCGCATACATCTCCTCGTAATGCGCCTGCAGGTAGGTCGGATCACCCGCCGTCAGCAGCTTGTCCACGGGATAAGTGTCCACGACCTCATGCAAGCTCTCGACCTCGCGAATCTTAAGATCGCACGCATCGCGCTCATACTTGACGATATTCTTCTGCAAGCCGTCAGGCAGCGTGATCATACAATGGTACGAGTCCTCGACGTGCAAATCGCGACCGAGCGAAATCATAGGGATCACGTCGAAATTGCGCAGATGATCAATCAGACGGTGCAGCTCGTCAGCCGGCATGGCCTGGTCAAAAAGGACCTCATCGGTCTGAGCGTCGACCACATGCGCGCCATTAAAGGCAACTAGCAGACCGTCATGGTTTTGAAGGTCGAGCTCCTGCGCCAAGGCGTGCAACCCCCATGCGGGACGGCCCGAAGCCAAGATGAGCTTAATGCCCGACTCCTGCGTCGCGAGCAGCTTCTCGCGCGTACGCGGGCTGATGACCTTTTGGTCGTTGGTGAGCGTACCGTCGATATCCATTGCGATGGCTTTGATTGCCATATATGCCTCCCTGTCATTGAACAACCTTGTCTGAGCCATCATACAGAACACCCACGGCGGCGCTGTTTGCAACGGGAAAAATGTCATATTGTCCCAAACATGAACGGCGCGCCTTCGACGATTGCGATGCCCGTCGAGGCGCCTCCCGATACATTCCATCCTATCCAAATAGCAAGGGGCCCGTATCCCAACGGATACGGGCCCCTTTCAGCCATAAGCCAACTCAGCCGTAAAGACTACTTGCGGTGAGCGCGGTAGAACTCAATGAGCGCCTGGGTCGAAGCGTCCTGCTCGGCCTTGGCGGCGTCATCGTGGAAGGCAGGGGTAATCTGCTTGGCGAGCTGCTTACCCAGCTCAACGCCCCACTGGTCATAGGAGTCGATGCCCCAGACCGTGCCCTCGACAAACGTGATGTGCTCATACAGGGCAATGAGCTCGCCGAGTGCGAACGGGGTCAGCGTGTCGCCGAAGATCGAGGTCGTCGGACGGTTGCCCTCAAAGCAGCGGGCCGGGACAATCTGCTCGGGCGTGCCCTCGGCACGAACCTCGTCGGCCGTCTTACCAAAGGCGAGCGCCTTGGTCTGGGCCAGGAAGTTGCCCAGGAACAGCTCGTGGACATCCTGGCCGCTGTCAGTTGCGGGGTTGGCAGTGTTGGCGAAGGCGATAAAGTCGGCCGGAACCACCACAGTGCCCTGGTGCAGCAGCTGATAGAAGGCATGCTGGCCGTTGGTGCCGGGCTCGCCCCAGAAGATCTCACCGGTATCGGAGGTCACAGCGCTGCCGTCCCAGCGGACGTGCTTGCCGTTGGACTCCATGGTGAGCTGCTGCAGGTAGGCCGGGAAGCGGTGCAGATACTGGCAGTACGGAAGCACGGCGTGGCTCTTGGAACCGAAGAAGTTGACGTACCAGACGTTGAGCAGGCCCATCAGCGCGACGGCGTTGCTCTCGAGCGGCGTGTTGCAGAAGTACTCGTCGATGGCATGGAAGCCCTCGAGGAACTGCTGGAAGCGCTCGGGGCCGAGTACGACGATCAGCGACAGGCCCACGGCGGAGTCGACGGAGTAGCGGCCGCCGACCCAGTTCCAGAAGCCGAAGGCGTTGGCGGGATCGATACCGAAGGCCTCAACCTTCTCGAGTGCGGTGGAAACGGCGATGAAGTGCTTTGCCACGGCCTCGGCGTTCTGCTCCTCGGAGCCATCGATGGCGCCCTGAGCCTTGAGCTGCTCGAGCATCCAGGTCTTGACTTCGCGAGCGTTGGTGAGGGTCTCAAGCGTGGTGAAAGTCTTGGAGACGATGATCACGAGCGTGGTCTCGGGATCGAGGCCCTTGAGCTTCTCGGCCTGATCGTTGGGGTCGATGTTGGAGATGTAGCGGCAGTCGATACCGGCGTCGGCGTAGGGACGCAGGGCCTCGTAGGCCATGACCGGGCCCAGATCGGAGCCACCGATGCCGATGGACACCAGGTGCTCGATCTTCTTGCCGGTAACGCCCTTCCACTCACCGGAGCGCACGCGCTCGGCGAAGGCATACATGCGGTCGAGGACCTCGTGCACGTCGGCGACGACATCCTGGCCGTCAACGATGAGCTGGCCCTTCTCGCTTGCCGGACGGCGAAGCGCGGTGTGCAGAACAGCGCGGTCCTCGGTGGTGTTGATGTGCTCGCCGGAGAACATGGCGTCGCGGCGCTCCTCGAGCTTCACCTCGCGGGCAAGATCGCACAGCAGCTTGACGGTCTCATCGGTCACCAGGTTCTTGGACAGGTCAAAGTGCAGGTCACCAGCGTCAAAGCTCAGCTTGTTCACACGCTCGGGATCGGCAGCGAACCAGGCCTTGAGGTCGATGCCCTCGGCCTCGAGCTTCTCCTGATGGGCCTCGAGCGCCTTCCAAGCGGCGGTCGACGTAGCGTCGATAGGTGCGGCAACAGTTGCCATAAAGTCCTCCTCAGCATACGGGCGCATACCTCCATGCGCCCGGATAATCAGATGCCCCTATTCTAGCGCAGGTCAAGACCGTAATCAGCGAGCGTTGCCAATCCGCCCCCAAACGGCGACCGACCAAAAAGGGACAGGTTTATTTTGGCAGGTCAAACGCTTTACCTACCAAAAATAACCCATCCCTTTATGGCAGATATTAGGCCGCGGCGCACACACTGCCGAGCAGCTCGCGCAGAGGAGACCCGATGCCCTCCAGCAGTTCGGGCACAATGATGGCAAAAACGGGCACCTCGCCGGCTCCCACGACAGCAGGTACCTTGCCCTCCGAGACAATGCATCCATAAGGCACAAAGCCGTCTTCGCCGGCATCGAGCGCCGCCATGCGCCGCGCGAGCTCGCGCGCAAAGCCAGCAGTATCGGCATCGCCAATCGCCAGGACAAAGTCCACGCCTTCGTCGGTCGCCAGGGCCACGGCTTCGTCGACCAGCTCGTCTCCCCCGTCGCCCTCAACCGATCCGCAGCGGAAAAGCACACGCTCGAGTAGGGCCCGGTCAAGCGAGCCGAGTGCCGCCGAGACAAGCTCATCGCGCGTATGCTTGTCACCGCCCAACACGACCAGTGCCTTGGTGCCAGCGTAGTGGGCAACCAATCGCCCGCACCAGCGAGCCACATCCCCATCCGCAACCAAGCGCGTCGGCATACCAAACCCATAATTGACCATCTTTCCCACAACCCTTCCGTGCGCATAGGCGGTATCAATCGTTAGGCTCATGCTACGAAGCAAGGTTTTCCGAGCTGTTTCGCACTCTTTAGAGCTGCGTTAAAACCCGATGCAGTTGCACGACTATACCTGGCAAAAAGGAACAGGTTTTGACGATGTCCGGACGAGCGGGTATTATCGAACAGATATTCGATAAGAACATGTGTTTGATGGAGGGACACGGATGGCGCACGAGCAGCACACCTATATCTGCATCGACCTCAAGACGTTTTATGCCAGCGTCGAGTGCGTCGACCGTGGGCTCGATCCGCTCACCACCAACCTAGTCGTTGCCGACGAATCGCGCGGACGCACGACCATCTGCCTCGCCATCACGCAGGCCATGAAGGACTTAGGTATTCACAACCGCTGCCGCCTATTCGAGATTCCCGACGGCATCGACTACATCAAGGCCGTACCGCGCATGCAGCACTACATGGAGGTGTCGGCGCAGATCTACGGTATCTACCTGGAATACGTCAGTCCGCAAGACGTTCACGTCTACTCAATTGACGAGTGCTTTATCGACGTGACACCCTATCTGGACCTCTATCACACCGATGCGGAAGGCTTCGCCTGCATGTTGCGCGACGAGGTCCTGGCGCGCACCGGCATCACGGCGACGGTCGGCATCGGC
>JAXKFZ010000112.1:0-4460 GCA_036550635.1 Collinsella sp.
CTATCGAAACACATCTCCACCGTTCCTTCAACTGGGAAAATGCCGCCCCCGGGGGCCCGGATGGGGCCTCGGGGGCGTTCGGCTAGCTGCGGGAACGGCCTATCCGCTCAAAGTGTTCGGCTGAGATCGGAAATCAACCGAATTGTCAATTCTCTTGACAATTGCTCAGATTTACCTTCGTTTATTCGCTATCTATTTTTTGTTTCTACTGGTAATTTAGTTGCCCATCATTTTTTTATGGCATTAGATTTATTTGCACAACATTTTGCTCAAGAGTAAACATCCTGTAAACAGTCGAAAATCGACCATGAGCGGTAGGTCATTTACCGGGAGTAATACCCAGCCAAACTGATGAGAATATCTTTAGCCCATCGGTGGTTGGAAGCGTAATGTTCAGACAACCATATTTGAATTTACGCGCAGATTTTAGGCATCAATTCGCCCAAATCGCCTGAGGCCACCGCAAAAAAGCCTGCCCCCTTCTGCGGTGGTTCTCCCCCAGCGCTACAGCAGATGTTCCTCGATAAAGATCGCGATGCCGTCTTTGTCGTTGCTGGCGGTTACAAAATCGGCGACGGCACGGGTGGCGTCGCTGCCGTTTGCCATGGCCACGCCCACGCCGGCGTCAGCCAACATGCAGGTGTCGTTATCGGCATCGCCAAACACGCAGATGTCCTGGAGCTCCATGTCGTTGAGCTCTGCCACGCGCACAAGGCCGCGCGTCTTGGACACGCGCGGATCCATGAACTCGTAGAGCCGCTGCGTGGTTTGCAGAGCCGCCGCCTTAACAGTGTTATCGGCAAACGTCGACGCCCGCTCAATCACCCGCGGCATTACCTCGGGCGCCATGGTAAACATCACCTTGGGCTGCGGCTCGCGCAAAAACTCGGCAAAATCGACCACCTGGTAGGGCACGCCATCGACGCGCGACAGGTGCTCGACGCACGCGTTGCTCTCGGGCACGTAGAACACGCCGTCTCGGGGACAGACGGGCGTTGCCGGAAGGTCCGCCATGTGCTTGCAGATGCGCGCGATGGTCTCGCCCGGCAGCGGATAGCTCAGCTCGTTGATGTCGTGCGCGCGGTCGATGACCTCGGCGCCACCGCAGCCCACGAGCACGTCCACCAGGCCTTCGATGCCCCAGAGCTCGTACATGGCCTCGGTCGCGTGGGCGTCGCGCCCGGTGCACAGGCCAAAGAGCACGCCGTGCTCGCGCAGGGCGCGGATCGCCGCCACGGTGCGCGGGGACACCGTGTGCTGGCTCGTGAGCAGCGTGCCGTCGATATCGCAGAACACGGCTTTGATGTGGCTGAAGGTGGTGTCCATGGGGGCCTTTCTGGGTTGTGCGGCGGTGTGGGGCGTATTCGTGAACGGCGTACATGGTATACCAAGGCACAGGCGCGGCCTGTCAAAGCAAAAACCACCACAAAGGTGCCTGCCCCCTTTGTGGTGGCCGAACCCGAAGGGTGGCCTGGCCCGAGACGCAAAGCATCACAACATTCGACGTTTTTCGGCAAAATCGTGATTTTCATCGAATGTTGTGATGGTTTTTACTGCCTTGCGGCACGATCAAAATGCCGGCGTCCAAACAGCAGCAACACCGCGGGAACTGCCGTCACGACCATGCCCGCCCCTACGAGCGTCTGTTGCACGCCAAATGTCGCCGCCAGCCATGGGGCAATTGCCAGCGGGGCCACGCCGGCGAACATGTTGCCAAAACCCATGACCGAGTTGACGCGACCGAGCTGCTCGAGCGGGGCCGTCGTTTGCACGATCGTGTTGTGGAGCGGGTTGACGATGCCCCAAGCTATGCCCAGTGCAATCTGGCCGACGAGGGCTACACCCACGTACGGTGTCCCCACATAGAGCAAACTTCCCAGGCCCACGGACATGAGCGCCACGAGCAGGGTTTTAAGGTTGACCAGGTGCGGCGGCAAGCGGAGCGCGACCACGGCGCCCAGCACCGCGCCCACACCGCTGGCCGACGAGAGCCAGCCCATCCACTCGACACCGACATGCAGAATATCACGGTAGAAGAACGACTCCAGCGGATCGAAGGCGCCGTAGCCAAAGTTTGAAAGGAAAATAATGCAGAACAGCAAGGCGAGGATACTGTTGGTGAAGACTGTCTTGATGCTTGTCGCGAAGGTGACGCGGGCGAACGTGCTGGGGTTGGAGCTTTGGCTGGCAGTGATTGCCGTTGTACCGCTGTCCGCGGGAGTACTTTCGCGCGCGGCGACGCGACCTGCTTGCGGTCTAAAGCCCCAGCCGGCAATGAGCGCCAACGCGGTAAAGAGCATCATAAGCACGAACACCGCGCGCGACGACGCAGCCGCCGCGACAAAGCCGCCCAGTGTGGGGCCAACGATGATACTCACGTTTGAAAACATGGCGATGGCGGAGTTGATGTCTTTGAGCTCGGCGGGGTCGTCGGTGAGGTAGGCTGGATAGGATGTGGCGATGGGCTGGGCGAACCCCATCACGAAGCCCAGCAGCACCGCGCCGAGCAGGACGATGCCGGTCGCGCTGCCAAAGGCGATGATTGCCGCGCCGGTTGCCAGCGTGCCCACGATGCTCAGCAAGAAATGACGGCGCGGGCCCCAAGCGTCGAGCGCCGCTCCACCCGCAAAGGATCCCAAGATCACGAATACGTTCATAAAAAGGACGGCCAGCGATGTCGCCACGACCGAGGCACCGTCTGCATAGGTGAGCGTTCCGATAACGCCGATAAAGTAGCTGGTCTGAAAACCGGTGTAGATGAGAAAGCGCATCGCCACCAGGCGTTTGGCCTGCACGGACAGCGAAGGTTGAGGCTTTGAGAAAAGAGAGGCGAGCATGGAGACTCCTTGTTTCATACGAATGCGGACGGCGGGCATTCGCCACCGTCTGTCAAATCAATCTATCCGCATGAAACATTAAGGACGCATCTAGCCCCTTCTCTCCGTTTTTCGCCCGTCATGAACTACTTGGTAGATTGTAAGGCATATCCCACACATCTACTAAAGCAAAATCCACCACAAAGGTGCTTGGCCCCTTTGTGGTGGAAATGACGTTTGCCCAGATAAAACCTGCCAAAAATAAACCTGTCCCTTTTTGGCAGGTTTTAGGCCAGATGATCTTGAATCAGATCGCAGATGGCTCGGGCATCGTTGATGTTGATGGCTCGGGTCGCAAAGCCGGCGTCGAAGGCCTGGCGTGCCAGGGCCTCGTTGCAGGCAAGGGCCAGCGTGTGACCGTCGACCAGGTCGAGCGAGCTCTTGCCGCGCAGACGGTCGACACCGGAGCGCGCGACGACGATGTTGTCGAAGCCCTCGGTCTTGTAGCCCTCGATGATCACCACGTCGACATCGTTGTAACGCGACAGCAGCTCGCGCGCGGGCATCTCGTCCTCCTCGCGCGTGTCGGCGTACTCCGCCCAACGCGTGGCGCAGATGAGGCCCACGTGCTTGGATCCGGCTTGGTGATGGCGCCACGTATCCTTAGCGGGCACATCGATATCAAAGCCGTGGTGCCCATGATGTTTGAGCGAACCCACGCGCAGGCCGCGGCGGGTGAGCTCGGCGATAACCTTCTCGACGAGCGTGGTCTTGCCCGAGTTTTGGTAGCCGATAAACGCGATCGCGGGGACGGCCGGAGTGGGAGCTGCGGGTGCGACGGCGGCAGGCGCGCTTGCGGATGCGGCACCGTCAGCGGCCACGGACTCAACAGCAGCGGCCTGACGCTCTGCGCGATCCCACACGCCCGAGCGGCCGCCCTCCTTGTGCAACAGGCGCACGTTGATGATCTCCATGCCGCGATCGACTGCCTTACACATGTCATAGATCGTAAGGCACGCGGCACTCGCGCCGGTCAGGGCCTCCATCTCGATACCCGTCTTGCCCGTCACGCCGGCCGTAACCAGTACGTGAAAGCCAACCTGCCCGTCCGCGCGCGCCGGCGCCCAGCCCTCGGGCGCGTCCTCGGCCGGCGTCCCCGCCGGAGCGATGGGCGCAATGTCGCACTTGCTCTTGGTGATGAGCAACGGATGGCACATGGGGATGATGTCGCTCGTGCGTTTGATGGCCATGATGCCCGCCACGCGCGCGCAGGCAAGCACGTCGCCCTTCTTGGCGCGGTCCTGCAGCACCATGGCCTGCGTCTCGGGATGCATGAGGATGGTGCCCTCGGCGATAGCAATGCGATGGGTCTCGGCCTTGTCGGACACGTCGACCATGCGTACCTCGCCCTTGGCGTCCACGTGCGTCAGTTCGTCGCGACGGGCGTCACGGGCGGGCTCGACTGCAGCGCTGGAAGTCGGCTGCGCGGACGCGTCGGCGTTGCCAGCATTCGCCGCAGCCGTGACTTTGTGGGCAGACATCGCGGCCCTGCGAGCGGCCTTGGTGGCATCGGCGTACCTGCTCTTGGCCATATGATCATCCTCCGATTTGGGACATAAATCGTTGCGTGCCCTCAATTATCGC
>JAXKFZ010000113.1:0-3564 GCA_036550635.1 Collinsella sp.
AAGTTGAAATACGACTTGAGCATGGCGGCGGCAGTCGAACCAACCTTGACCTGCTCAATCTGGACCTCGGCGCGCTTGGCGGCGGCATGCTCGGCGGCCTTGGCGACGCTACCATTAGAGGCGGCGGGCTCTAGGGCCGCTGCAGCGCCCGCGAGCGAAATCCAGCGCGAGGCCTCAGCAGACGAAAGCGCCGCCGCCATGGTGCCGGCACCGTAGGTCACATCGAGCTTGGGCAGGGCCTCCCCCGCGCGGGCGGCCGCGACCAGGTCGTTCTCAAACCCCTCCGGGATAAAGAACACGCAGTCGGCGCTACCCTTGGCGCTGTTGCTCTTGGAGAGCGCGTCCGCAAGATCGTAGGTATCGTCGCCGACGCCCGTGACCAACTCAAAGCGCGACCCCAGGTGCTTGGTGAGCGCATGCGAAAGGTCGCTGTCGTCGCGGTCGACCACGATCACGTTGGCATCGTAGGGCTCGTACTCGGTGAGCTGCGACGAGTTCCAGCTCACCGATGCCGCGATGAATACGCCCATGAGCGAGATGAACACCGTATAGATGAGCAGGTAGAACGGGTGCGCCAGCGCCATGCGAAGCGCGGTCTTAAAGGTGCTCATAGCGGCTCCTTCCAAAGGTCAGCGTGGCGGCGGCAACGAACAGCAGCGCCATAAGGACCAGCGCGCCGGCGCGAACGACAAAGGGGCCCAGGTTCTCAAAGAAATACAGGCGGTTGAACATGTCGCAGATGAGCTTGACGGGGTTGAGCCAGCACTCGGCCGGGCAGGCGCGGGCGACGTCGTCGGCAAGCGCCATCGCCGGCTCGCCGTAGAGGCCGGCGAACAGGGCGCACGTGGTAGCAAAGCCCGTGAGGATGCCGGACTTGGACGCCTTGCCGCCCTTAACGGGAAGCGTGCCCACAAAAAGGCCCAAGCCCGTGGCGGCAAGCGCGGAAGCGGCGCCACCCACCAGACACAGCCCCTCGCGCCCGCCAAAGTCGACGCCCACGACCAGGCGCACGTAGCCGATCGCGATCGTCATCGAGGCAAAGGAGACCAGCCACGAGCCGACAAAGATGCCGGCCAGCGATGCCGTCTTGGAAAGACCGCCCACACAGCGACGTGCGCCAAGGCCCGACAGATTGGGCTGCAGGTCGACGACGCTCAAGGCGGCAAACTCCGCAGACATCATCGCGACCAGGCCAAAAAGCGCGTAATAGTAGATGACCGTGCCATCGGGCGTGGTGCGTGTCAGGCTTACGCGGCGGGTACCGCCCTCGAGCGATAGAGCGCGCGCAACCGCCTCCGGGTCGGCGAGCGCCGCCGGGTTGTCCTGGGCAATCTGGGACATGAGCTCGGCATTTTGTGTATACGAGCTTGCCACCGTCTCCAGAATACTGCGGTCGGTGAGCACCGACGTCGCACGCGAGCTGTCATAACTCGAAAGCAGTGTGAGCTTGGGCGTACCCGCGTCGTCGACCGTATAGATGCCCGCAACCTCGCCGGCCTTAAGCGCACGGTTCGCGTCGGCTGCGTCGTCGCACTCGTGGATCTCGAGCAGCTGGTCGTCGCCTTCCTTGGCAAGCGACGTCGCCACGTCCTTAAAGGTCGAGGCGTCCCAGGCCTCATCCGCTACGACGGCCACCGGCACCGGGTCGACCGTGCCGTCGGAGCTGAGGTTCGCAAACATAAACATGAACATCGTGGAAAGTACGATGGGAAAGAGAGCGCCCCAGACCCACGTGCTCGGCCGGCGCAGCAGCGTCTTGACCGTAGTGATGATGGTGTTGAACATGACTGCCCCCTAGTCGCGCAGCTCGCGGCCGGTAATCTCGAGGAACACGTCGTTGAGGGTCGGTAGCTCGCTCCACACGCGGCCGAGCGCCACATCGGCGGCGCGCAGCGTGTCGAGGATGTCGACCAAATTGTGCGGGCTCGCTTCGCAGGTGCAGACGATCTCGCCGCCGGACAGCTCAACCGAAAGCACGTGCTCGAGGGCGCGCAGCCGCTCGACCGTGGCGGTCTCTACGGCGCCAACCTCGACAGTCACGCGCTCGCCCATCTGAATCATGCGCTTGAGCTCGTCGTTGGTGCCCTGCGCCAGCACGCGCCCGCCGTCCATGATCATGATGCGGCTGCAGATTTGCTCGACTTCCTCCATGTAATGGCTGGTATACACCACTGTGGCGCCCTCGTCGCGCAAGCGGCAGATGCCCTCCAGGATGGCGTTGCGGCTCTGTGGGTCGACCGCCACCGTGGGCTCGTCAAAGAAGATGAGCTCGGGCTTGTGCGCGATGCCGCAGGCGATGTTGAGGCGACGCGCCAGGCCGCCCGAGAGCTTGCCGGGGCGGAACTTGGCAAAGTCGCCCAGCCCGACAAAGTCGATCGCCTCGTTCACCAGCGCGCGACGGTGCTTGCGGTCGTTGACGTAGAGGCTGCAGAAATAGTCGATGTTCTCGCGCACCGTGAGCTCGTCAAACACCGCCACCTGCTGCGGCACCACGCCGATGCGGCGCTTGAGGTCGTAGCGGGCGGGCGCCATGGGCTCGCCGAACAGCTCAATGGTGCCTTTGTCGTAGGCAAGCAGCTGCAAAATGCAGTTGATGGACGTGGTCTTGCCCGAGCCGTTGGGGCCCAGCAGGCCAAAGATCTCGCCGGGGGCGATGCTCAGGTTAAAGTGGTCGAGCGCAATAAGGTCGTCATAGCGCTTGACGAGGTTTTCGACGTGAACGATGTCTGTCATGAGGCGGCCCTTCCGTTGATTGCGGCCCGGTACGATTGCATCATCGCAGGAGCCGCCGGCGCGCACCAGTGAGCTTTGTCACGAGTGCGGGGTCTTTGTCGTGCGGCCTGCCGACGCCCCCGCTTTGCTGCGCGGGAGGAATGTCACGGTTGCGCAGGCGGCCCCTCCACCATGCGCGGCTTCGCGTACAATACCCGTATGAACAGGCTTTTCGACAAATCGATCGTGCTGGCGTGCTGTATTGCGGCCGCCATGGGTCTTGCTGTGGATGCCCGCATGGTCGCGGCGTTTTGCCTTGGCGTTATTGCCACCTCGCTGGCCGAGGTCGCACAGGAGGAACACGCGCGCCGCGCAAGCGAGGCCGCGAGCTACGTCTACATCATCGCGGCCGTCTTCATACCGCCGTTTGTGCCGTTTGCGCCTCTCGCTCTCTATGACATCGCGCGGCGCGTGCGCCGTGAGCACGCCTGGGTCGCGCTGGGCATTGGCTCCGTCTTTGCCCTTGCGCTCGTCGTGGACCTTCGCACCGACGCGCTCACCGCCCGAACGCTTCTGCTGACCGCCATCCTTTCGGTTGCCGCCACCTTGCTATCGCTACGTACCGCCCAGCTGGAGCGCGAGCAGCAGCGCATGCGCCGTACCCGCGACGAACTGCAGGAACGAGCCCTCGCGCTCGAGGCGCGCAACCGTGATCTTGCCGATCGCCAGGACTACGAAGTCGAGCTCGCGACGCTCGCCGAACGCGCCCGCATCGCGCGCGAGATCCACGATAACGTCGGGCACCAGCTCACGCGCGCCTCACTGCAGGCCGAAGCCCTACGCGTGGTCCAC
>JAXKFZ010000114.1:0-5149 GCA_036550635.1 Collinsella sp.
CCACATGCAGAACACGCCGACGAGGCCGACGAGCACCGCACTGATGAACGTATTCATACCCTTCTCCTTTCAGTCAGGCAAAAGCCTGGTTGATTACAGCTTGGCGTCGATGTCGACGCTCTGATACGTAGGGGTCTGCTGAACATAGAGCTTGATGCCCATGTCGAGCAGCTGGTTGACGTCGGCCTTCTGGGTGGCGTCGAGGAAGACGGAGCTGTCCTTGCCGCCGACCTGATCGGCGCCGTCGTGGTTGGCGGTGGCGCCCAGGTTGATGGCGTCGAGCTTGTAGCCCTGGCAGAACTGCAGCATCTCGGCAGTGTTGCCAAAGACGAACATGACGCGCTCGCCGAGGGTGTTGAGCTTGTCCATCTTGGCGAGGGCACGCTCGACGGTGAAGACGTTCAGGCGCACGCCCTGGGGCTTGGCCAGCTTAAGAGCGCCCTTCTTGATGTCATCGTTGGCGGCAGCGTTGTCGACGACGATGATGCGCTCGGCCTGAACCTTGGTGGTCCAGGTAAAGACGACCTGGCCGTGCAGCAGACGGTAGTCAAGACGTGCGAGGACGATCTTGGCGGGACCGGAGCTGTGACGGGACGCCTTGGCCTTCTTGGCGGGAGCCGCGGCAGCCTCGACCGGTGCGTTGGGATTGGTCAGACCGGTGCGGGCCTCGTTGATGAGGGCCGCGAGCTCGGCGCCCTTGACGGGGGCGGGGCTCATAGCAAGCGTGAGCGCCAACGGGATGTTGAAACCGCTGACAACCGTGAACTTCGTGCCGTTCTTGGAAAGCTCGACCATGTTGTTGTTGACCGAGCTGCCGAGCATATCGGTCAGCACATAGACGGTGTCGTCCGCGTTGAACGTGGCGATCATAGCCTCAACCTTATTGGTGATGGGCTCCTTGTCGTCACGAGCAAGCGACACGACGTGGACGTTCGACACGTCGCCGAGAACCATCTCGAGCGTGTCTTTGGCGCCTGCGGCCAGGCCGCCATGAGATGCGAGAATGATCTGATTCATCTTGCCTCCTCCTTTTCGTTATGGTCATTATAACGTCTTATACGTTGCTTATATTGCTAATTAGTATAAAGACCGTTCGCGGGTGAAAATCGACCGTTGACGGGTTTAACGTACTCGAAACGTTGGGCTGGGTAGGCCGGCGCTAGCTGGATAACCCCAGGTCAGACCCTGCGCGCAATCCCCTATCGCACGAAGTACCAGGGGCTTTCCTGTACGGTGGGTTCCAGCGCAATGCCGGTGCGTTCTTTAAACAGATCCATGTCCTGAGATTTTTCGGTCCACCACGCGTTGGGCTTAAAGGTCATGCTCTCAATGACATGACCGACAAACACACTGTTGCGCAGCTTGGAGAAGTCGGTGTTCATAATCAGGATGGACGCGAGCACCAACACGATGCCCAGGACTTTAATCACGCCGGCGGGCTCGGCGTAGACACCAATGCCCACCAGTACGGTGACGACCGTCTCGAAAGACATTACGACGGGAACTTTCGATGTCTCGAGCCCCATGGACAGACCCTGCATATATAAGATATAAGCCACGGCCGTGGGGATGAGTCCAAAGCCAAGGAACAGCAGCAGCAGCTGTGGCGACATTGCCGCGGCGACATCCGGCCACGGAGCCGCGATAGCCGCCATAACCGCACCGCCAAAAACAAAGCCCCAAAACGTGACAGCCAGCGGGTGGACCGTCTTGGTTGCTATTCGGCTAAACACCGCGAGCGACGCACCGCAAAGGCCTGCAATCACGCCCGACGTGACGCCCCAAACCGAAAAATGAAAACCGGAAAGGTCGCCATTGGTCACTGCAAGCACGCAGCCAACGATGTTAAAGACAATGGCAACGAGCTTGTTGGGGGTCACGTCCTCGCGATAAAGCACGCGGCCGAGCATGACGCCAAACACCGGCGAGGTGTAGAGCAGCACCGAGGCCGTGGACATGCCCACCTCGCCCATGCACTCGTAATAGCAGGTGTTGGCGGCGGCCAGACCGACGATACCGACAAGCGCGCAGGGAACAAGCTCTTTAGGGCTTGCCTTGAACAGGGCCAGCGGGCCCTGAGCCACGGTAGACCCCTCACCCGGACGGCAGCCCATAAACATCAGGACCGGCGCCAAGATAAGCGCTCCGACCAACAAGCGAAAGGCAGCCATGCTCTGGGACGAAACGCCCATGGCCGAGATGCCGTTTACAAAGATTCCGATGCTGCCCCACATAAGCGCGGCGATCAGTACCAGCACATAGCCCAGATTGCTTTTCTTCAACGCAGCCTCCTCGGTATTGTTTCCAATATGTTTCACACTACGTTATAGTCGTTATATACATTTTTCAAGACACAAATCGGCGAGCGGGAAAATCCGCTCGCCCACACACTCATTGGGTAGTCATTGGGTACTCATTGGGGACGTACTTAAATGAGTAGTCGTTGGGGACGTTCTTGGATGACTAGTCATTTAAGAACGTCCCCAACGACTAGGACTGTCCCCAAGTGCCACATCTTGACCAAGGCGACGTCGATGCTTTGGCAACGTCAGCGAAAACCCACCTGAGCGAGCAAGGTGCCTTGAAGCGAAGCGGCATTGACCTTCTGGTCATGCCGCTGAAGCTGAAAGGCAGATTGCCGCTCAGGTGGGTTTGCAGCGTCGAGCCGTTACGCGGTTTGGTAAAACCGCGTAACTAATACTCAAGCTTCCACATGTAGCGGCGCGTCATGTAGTCCTTGTGGGTGACTGCAGAGAGTGCACGCATGTACACGTTGTTGAGGATCGGGGCAAAGATCAGGTGGTTGAAGTACTCGCTCACGCTGTCCTTGATGTCGTTGAGGCCGAGCTCCTTGGCGTCGAGCTGATAGACGCGCTCGCCACCGTACTGGTTGACGAAGCGGATGCCGCGCTCGTCGTTGCAGCGGCTGCGACCGACGCTGATGAGCTGGAACAGCGAGGTGCGCTTGTCCAGGATCTCGAAAGGACCGTGGAAGAAGTCGCAGGTGTTGATGGTGCAGGAGTCGATCTGCAGCATCTCCTGCACGTTGCAGATGCTAAAGACGTAGGCGGCACCAAAGAGCGGACCCTGAGCCATGACGTTGATGCAGGGCTTGTCGGCGTTCTGCTCGGCCCACTTAGCAGCGAGCGGACGGGTGTACTCGACGGCCTTGCGATAGATGGGGTCGACCAAGTCGAACGCGGCCATAGCGGTCTCGTACTCGGCATAGCCCTCGGTCTGCTGCGTAAGCTCCATGGCGATCATGGTCACGACGGCGGAGTTGGTGCGGCCCATGCAGGACTCGTCGACGGCCAGGCTGTCGTACTGGATCTTGTAGTCGCAGACCTCGGTGAGGCCGGACTCGTCGACATAGATGGCGATGGTGCTGGCGCCGTGGTCCTTGGCGACCTGGGCGGCGACGATGGTCTCCTTGGTGCCGCGCATGGACACGACGACGGCCAAGGTGTTCTCGTTGACGTAGGCAGGGGTTGCGTGCACGAACTCGTTGCTGGTGTAGCTGGAGCTCACGGCCTGCGTGGCCTCGTGCTCCATAAAGTACTGGGCAGGATAGTTGCCGCCGTTGGATCCGCCGGCGCCAATCCACACGACGCGCTTGATACCGCCCTTGTCTGCCTTGTCAGCCAAAACCTGGGAAACGACGTCCTTAACCTGTTCCTGAGTAGTCATCGTGCATCAGCCTTTCTTCTCGTTTGATGCTCTCGATGGCATACAAGTTACATACATGTTTTGACTATGTCGACTAGTTGTATGCTATATTTATCTTAGAAATTTTGCTGATGCGGTTTTCAATAACTAGCTACCAGCGGTTTTGTTGTTGTATTGGATACATGCTTAATTAGATTCGCATACAGGTTAGATACAGGTTGACCACATGAACGCTTCGTCTAAAAAGAAACTGGCCCAATACGAGCGCTTGGCGGGCATGCTGCGCGACCGCATCGCCGCCGGCATCTACGCGCGCGAAGACAAGCTACCGTCCGAGATGGAACTCATGGACGAATCGGGGCTGTCGCGCAGCACCGTGCGCCATGCCCTTAAGGTGCTCGTTGATGAGGGTCTGGTTCGCACCGAGCGCGGGCGTGGTGCCTTTGTGGCCGACACGCCCGCGCTCCACGAGAACAACCTGGTGTTTTCGAGCTATACCAAGCAGGTCGAAGGCCAGGGCATGAAGCCCACCACGCGCACCGTGGATTCGGGCTTTGCCAAGGCGGCCGGCAGCATAGCTAAGTTCTTTGACGCCGCCGTGGGCAGCAAGCTCGTCAAACTTGTCCGCCTGCGTTATCTGGACGATGCGCCGCTGTGCTTGGAGACCACTTATCTGCCGCCAAGCTTCGAGGCACTCATCGATCGCGATATCAACGGTTCGCTCTACGCCACGCTGCGACAGGAGTTCCATCGCGCGCCGGCACAGGGGCATAAGACCTTTGAGGTGTGCTACGCCTCGCAAAACGAGGCGTTTTTGCTCAACGTCGAGCGCGGGCAGGCGCTGATCCTGATCACCGACTACGTCTACGACACCGACGGCCGCCCGCTCCATGTCTCCAAGCGCATCCAACGCACCGACCGCGCCAAATACACCGAGCCCATCGGCTAACCTGCCAAAATTAACCTGTCCCTAAATGGTAGGTTTGGGGAGGTCGGGGAACCAGATTGGTTTGGGTTGGTTGGGAACGCGCTCGGCTAGGACCAACTCCATCCAACACATGTCGTACCAGCGACCGAACTTTTGGGCACAGCGATCGAAGGCGCCCACCAAGCGATATCCCATATGGGCATGGAAATCCTGGCTGTTGTGCGTCAGGTACTCATCGTCCTTATCGTGCGGCACGGCAATGAGCGCGCACATGTTGGTGATGCCCATCGCGATCAGGCATTGCTTGAGCGCATCGTGCAGCTTGCGGCCCAGGCCGCCGTGGCGCACGTCGCGCGCCAGGTAGATCGACGTCTCGACCGACCAGTCGTATGCCTCGCGGCTGTTGAGCGAACTCACATAGGCATAGCCTACCGGACGCCCGTCCAGCTCCATCACCAGATACGGATAGCGCTTGAGTGTACGCTCGATGCGCCCGGCGAACTCCTCAACGCTCGGCACCTCGTATTCGCAGGTAATCGCCGTCTGGCGCACATA
>JAXKFZ010000115.1:0-1928 GCA_036550635.1 Collinsella sp.
TCACAATTTCCTGTCGCGCTTTACCAAGTGGACGGATTATCAGCACAAGGTGCTCGCCAACATCAACGGTACCCTTATGCCCGTGCCCTTCAACCATGCGAGTCTCAAGCTCGCCTTTGGTGACGAGCGCGGTGAGGAGCTGTATCAGAAGCTCGTGGAGACCTTTGGCAAGGATGTCAAGGTGCCCATTATGGAGCTGCGTAAGAAGAACGACCCCGACTTGGCCGAGGTCGCCGATTACGTCTACGAGAACGTCTTTTTGCATTACACCATGAAGCAGTGGGGCCAGACGCCCGATCAGATCGATCCCTCGATCACCGGCCGCGTTCCCGTCTTTGTGGGCGATGATGACCGCTACTTCCCGCAAGCTCCCTTCCAGGGCATGCCGCAGGACGGCTATACCGCACTGTTCGAGCACATGCTCGACCACGATCTGATTGATGTGTTCTGCGACGTGGACGCCCGCGACCTCTTCGAGATTGACGAGACCACCGTCAAGATCGACGGCAAGGTCTATGGCGGCGAGATCGTCTACACCGGTCCGCTCGACGAGCTGTTCAATCTCGACCTGGGCGCCCTGCCGTACCGTACGCTCGACATGAAGTTCGAGACGCTCGATATGGATCAGTTCCAGCCCGTGGGCACCGTCAACTACACCACGAGCGAGGATTACACGCGCATCACCGAGTTCAAGAATATGACTGGCCAGGTCCTGCCCGGCAAGACCACCATCATGAAGGAATACTCCAAGGCCTATACACCCGGCTCGGGTGAGACGCCGTACTACGCCATTCTTGAGCCCGAGAACCGTGAGCTCTATGAGCGCTATCTAGAGCGCGTCCAGAACCTGACGAACTTCCACCCGGTGGGTCGTCTGGCCGAGTATCGTTACTACGATATGGACGCTGTGACCAATTCCGCCCTCGATCTTTCGGATGAGATTATCGCCTGCCATGCATAAAGTCATAACATTCGGTATTCCCTCGTATAACGCCGCCAAGGACATGGACCATTGCATCACCTCTATCTTGGAGGGGAGCAATTACGCCACCGATATCGAGATTATCGTGGTGGACGACGGCTCCAAGGACGAGACGGCCGCCAAGGCCGACGAGTGGGAGGCCCGTTACCTTGGAATCATCCGCGCGGTGCACCAGGAGAACGGCGGTCACGGTATTGCCGTCCTTTCGGGTCTGCGCGAGGCGCAGGGCACCTACTACAAGGTTGTTGATTCGGACGACTGGCTTGACGGTGCTGCCCTTTCGACCATGCTGTCGATTCTGCGTGGCTTTGAAGAGCGCGACCAGCGCGTTGACCTGTTTATCTCGAACTACGTGTACGAGAAGGTTTACGAGGGCACGCATACCGCTATTGGCTACAAATTTGCCCTGCCGCGCAAAAAGATCTTTTCTTGGGATCAGATCGGTCATTTCCGCCTGGACCAGAACCTACTCATGCACAGCCTGTGCTATCGCACGGATGTGCTGCGCGAGTCCAACCTTCCCATGCCGCCGCACACGTTCTATGTGGACAACATCTACGCCTACGTGCCGCTGCCGCGTTGCAAGACCATGTACTACGCCGACATCGACCTTTACCGCTACTTTATCGGTCGCGAAGGCCAGAGCGTCAACGAGGCAACGATGGTCAAGCGTCTGGACCAGCAGTTCCGTGTTACGCGTATCATGATGGAGTCGTACCACCTGTACAGCGATGTCGAGTCGTCGCGCCTGCGTTCGTACATGATGGGCTACTTCACCATGATGATGGCGATCTGCTCGGTGCTCACCAAGCTTTCCGAGGAAGATTGCGCCGACGAGCGCCTAAAGACGCTGTGGAATGATTTGAAGGCCTACGACGAGCGCATGTATCGTCGTGCCCGCTACGGCGTGGTCGGGTTCTTCACCAATCTGCGCGGACGGGCCGGA
>JAXKFZ010000116.1:0-4940 GCA_036550635.1 Collinsella sp.
AGGCTCCCATCGACGCCTCCAACGTCAATCTCGTTTGCCCCGAGTGCGGTAAGGTTACCCGCGTCGGTCACGAGAAGGACGGCAAGAACAAGCTGCGCGTCTGCAAGAAGTGCGGCCACAAGTTCTAAGCTGCCCGCAACATCAAGTTGCTAGCAAAGGCCCGGATGCCACGGCACCCGGGCCTTTTTCTATCCCTACTCATTGGGGACAGACTTAAATACTCATTGGGGACAGACTTACATGAGTGATTGTGCTCATTGGGGACAGACTTAAATGAGTAGTCCCGGCAGTTGGGGACAGTCCCCATGTGTCGGCAGTTTGGGACGGTCCATTGATGCCTGATGCCCCTAGAGGGGAAGAGTAAGACAGCCTGCTCTGCCTTTTTGGGCTTTGGTGTTCCGCTTCTTTATCCTTTACAAGGATCCTCGCATGCGCATTATCGCGCATAGCATTGCGTGTTAATGCGTATGACCGCGTAAAAATGTGCAAAATATGGCTAAATAATGACCGATAAACAAATAAACACGCAAATACAAGCAAATGCGCGCGCATTTGTGCGAATATAAGGCTGTTGGAAATGAAGAACTTCCGATGACTCAGGAGGCACATATGGCAGATTCCAAGCAGGCTCCACTCGACTCCGCGGCAGCCGCAAAAGCAGCGTTCGCTTCGGTCCAGGATAAGCCGTTCCCTAACGACATCTTTACGGCTCCCGAGCTTCGCTGGGCTGTGATCGGTTGTGGCGTTATCGCCAACCAAATGGCCCAGTCCCTCGCGCTGGCCGGCCGCAAGCTTGCGGGCGTCGCCAACCGCACGCTGTCCAAGGCCCAGGCTTTTGCTGAGCAGTATGGCATCGAGAAGGTCTATGAAACGGTTGAGGACCTCTATGCCGATCCGGATATCGACGCCGTCTATATCACCACGCCGCACAACACGCATATCACCTATCTGCGTGCCGCGCTGGCCGCCGGCAAGCACGTGCTCTGCGAGAAGGCCATTACCCTCAACTCTGCCGAGCTCGACGAGGCCCGTACCATCGCCGACGAGCACAACGTGGTCCTTATGGATGCTACCACGGTGCTCCACATGCCGCTGTATCAGGAGCTGCGCCGTCGCATGGATGCGGGCGACTTTGGCCGCATGAACCTCGCCCAGCTCAACTTTGGCAGCTATAAGGAGTACGGCGACCTGACCAACCGCTTCTACAGCCGCAGCCTTGCCGGCGGCGCCATGCTCGATATTGGCGTGTATGCCCTGTCCGTCATGCGCCTCTTTATGGCAAGCCAGCCCGCTGAGGTCGTTTCGCTGGGCAATACCTGCGAGACTGGCGTTGACGTCGCAGGTGGCATTGTCTGCCGTAACGCCGAGCAGCAGCTGGGCGTCGTGAGCCTTACGCTCCACTCCAAGCAGCCCAAGCGCTCGGTTATCAGCTTCGACAAGTGTTATATCGAGGTCAACGAGTATCCGCGTGCCGACCATGCGACCATCGTGTGGACTGCAGACGGTCACCGCGAGGAGGTCCACACTGGCACCGAGGCCTACGCACTGTGCTACGAGATGGCCGACCTGGAGAAGGCCGTTGCCGGCGATGATTCTAAGCGCGAGCTTCTGGGCTATGCTTCCGATGTTATGGAGCTGATGACCAAGCTCCGCGCCGATTGGGGAGTCGTGTACCCCGAGGAGGAGTAAGCGATGCTTGCGGAAGATAGGCTCAACGAGATCGTGTCGATGGTGCAGCAGACCGGCTCGGTTACCGTGCCGGAGCTTGCTGAGGCCCTGGGCGTGACGGCGTCTACTATTCGGCGCGACCTGCAGACGCTCGACCGAGCACACCGTATCGCCAAGGTGCACGGAGGTGCGACAAGTCTGGAGCGCGCGCACGTGACGCGCGACCTGACGATCAGCGAGCGCAGTGATCTCCATAACGATGACAAGGAGCGCATCTGCGCCCGTGCCGCGGCCCTGGTGGAGCCCGAGAGCTTTGTGTACATCGATTCAGGTTCGACGACGCTTAGGCTCATCGAGCATCTTCCGCGCCTTGAGGGCGTCACCTATGTGACCGACTCCGTGCTCCATGCTCAGCATCTCGCTCTGCGCGGCATGCGCACCGTGGTGCTGGGCGGCGAGCTCAAGCCCGAGACCGAGGCGCTCGTCGGTCCCGACGCCTTGGCAACCCTGGACCGCTATAACTTCAACTGCGGCTTTTGGGGTTCCAATGGCATCGCCGTCGAGCAAGGTCTCACCACACCGGATATCGAGGAAGCGCAAGTCAAGCGTATCTCGATGCGCCATACCGCCAAACGCTTCGTAATCTCGGACGCCAGTAAGTTTGGCATGGTGGCTCCCGTAAAATTCGCGGACTTCCGTGACGCAACGGTTATCACCGCGGGCGAGGTGCCAGCCAAGTACCAGTCGATGGACAACGTCATCACGGTCTAGCGACAGGGCAAGGTCAAAACCATTTAGGTTCCTCAATAGAAAAGCGGCAACACCCTCGATGGGCGATGCCGCTTTTGTTGTCTGCCGTTTTGTCTAAGTCTGTAACAACTAGACCGTTAAAAGTGGGTTAGATGTTACAGATTGAGATTCTTCCGAACCGCGCCGTCCCTTTGTCTCGATCTGTAACATCTGGGACCGATTTTGCCGAGTTATTGTTATAGATTGAGATTTTTCCTTGAGGGAGATTCGAATGTCTCGATCTGTAACAGATAGACCGGAAAACGGGTTCTAACTGTTACAGATCGAGACGTTTTGGGACCGTGGCTGGGCCATTGCGGCAAAACCACCACAAAGGTGCCTGTCCCCATTGTGGTGGTTTAGGGCTCCCAGGGGCAGGGGGCTTCGATGTGGATGTGCTCGCCGGTTACGGGATGCGTGAAGGACACGCTGTGGGCGTGGAGCATCAGGCCGCAGGGGCGCGGCGTTCCGTACAGGTCGTCGCCAACCAGGGGGTGACGCTCGCTGGCCAGGTGCACGCGAATCTGATGCTTGCGGCCGGTGAGCAACTCGACATCGATATACGAGCGCGTGGGTAGGCCGCGGCGGCCCTTAAGGCGCTTGAGCACCTTCACGCGCGTCTGAGACGGCTTGCCGCTGGCGCCGACGCGCATCTTGCGGCTGTCGTGACGGTCGCGGGCGATGGGCTTGTCGATGAGCTTTTCGTTCCAGTCGATCTTGCCCTCGGCGAGCGCCAGGTAGTGCTTTTCGAAAGCGTGGTCGATGACCATCTGGTCAAAGGCGGGCTGCGTCTGCTTGTCGAGCGAGAACAGCACCACGCCGGTGGTGTCGCGGTCTAGGCGGTTGAGCGGCTGCATATCGGTCGCGGCAAAGCCGTCGCCCATCGCCAGCAGCAGGTCGCTGGCGTAGTCGGTGAGTGTGCGCTCGCCGGTGCCGTCGCCGTGGACGATCATGCCGGCGGGCTTGTCGATGGCCATGAGCCAGGCGTCGCAGTAGAGGACTTGAGGTTCTTCGTTCACGTGTAGGCCTTTCGGTTAGCTGATTCCCACAAACATGCAGCCCGAGGTCGCCCCGCGTAGGCGGGCGGCGGGCTTGCGGCCGGCCTGCGCGGCTTCGACGGCACGACGGACGCGGGCGACGGCACGGCCCACCTCATCTGCCTCGAGCAGCGTTCCGTCCACCATGAGACGACGCACGCCGGCATCGAGCAGCTGAGGAATCTGCGGCGTGAGGTCGATGGGGTAGGCATCGTACAGGCGAGAGCGGCCGTGGATGTCGGTGCGGACGGGCATGACCTTTCCGTCGATATTCTTGAGCGAGAGCTTGCGGGCACGCAGACGGCAGTTGACACAATCGTGGATGCAGCCGTTGGCAACCTGCAGAATGCAATGCTCGCTTGTCATGACGCGCGGGCGGCCAAAGACGGTGATGCCCAAAGCCGCGGGCGCGGCGGCACCGAGCGAGACAATCTCGTCGAGCGTGATTTCGGGCGAGAGCCAAAACGCACCGGCTCCGCGCTCGGCAAGCGCCTCCATGCAGGGCGTGTTGTGCACCGGCAGGCAAGAGCGAATTTCGGCCGTGGCGCCGGCCTGCGCGGCTACGGCGAGCTCGGAGATATTACCGACGGCGACGGTAGCTCCGGCATTGATCCAGGGATCGACGCGCTCGTGGTCGACGGCGCGGCAGACCTCGTCGAGTACGGGTACGATGCCCTGCTCAAACGCATCGGCGGGGGAGAGCTCGGCCGCATCGAGCGCATCGGTGGTCATGTAGATGCGCGTGGCGCCCTCGGCGCGAGCTGCCTCGGCGGCTTCGAGCGTGGTGACGGCGGCGCAGATCTGCGGCTCATCGCGGTAATGCTCGGGCATAGCGCGCGTACATTTGTCGAGCACCGGAATCTCGAGAGTTTTCGCGCGCTCCTCGTACGGCGCCAGAATGGCCTCTTCCAGCGCCTTGCAAGCGGCGGCGCGCACCTTGTGCACGGCGGAGAAGCCCATGCCGCAGCCCTCATCGAGCGCCACATCAAAGCTCGCGGCCTCAAAGGGCGAGGAGCCCATGCGGCCCACATGCTCAACCAGGTCTGCCGCCTCGACGGCGCGGGTCTTGGCGGCCTCGACGGTGAAGCCTGTGGCGGTGGCGGTGAGCGCGGGGCTGTCACAGCAGGTGAGTGTGACGGTAAACGGCTCGCCCAGGCGCGCCACGACGGACGCATCAACAGCTCGGCGGCGCAGCACATCGCGCTTGAGCGCGGCGCCGGCGGCGTCGATGGCACGCTGGCTGCGAATCACGCGGACGCGGCAGCCCTCGGGCATGCTGCGGGGTACGCGACATTCGATGATGTCGCCTGCGGCGGCATCATCGGCAGCAATGGTGGTCAGGAACTGGTCAAACTCGTTATCGTGGCGAAGCTCCAGCAGGTCGCCTTTGCCCACGGGCTCAAACAGCTCAATGCGGGCGATGGCGGCGCGGCGACGGCGGTCGTC
>JAXKFZ010000014.1:0-1926 GCA_036550635.1 Collinsella sp.
CGCGGCAGATTTATACCCGTGCCCGAGCTCGAAGAGCCCTATGGCCGCCTTCCTGGCCTCGACATCATGCTTCACCCTCAAATCAACGCGCATAAAGAAAGCCTCCCATTTCTCATGTCCAAGAAATGGGAGGCAGTTCACTTCGGCCGCGGGGGCTTTTGTTATTGAGGCGGCTGTTCATGAGGAGCATTGCAGGCTGCGGAAACCCGGCACTTGGGGACGTTCCTTTCCTGCCGGCAGCTTGGGACAGTCCTTAAAGGCCGCATCGATCAACTGCGGAAAGCACATCCCAGAATGAGCGTCCAACATGGGGTGCGGTTTCCCTTGAGGCCCTCAATCGGAAAATGCATCCCGGATTTTTGTCGAAAAGCGGTCCCTAGTTTCCCAAACGGGCCGCTAACGGAAAGCGCATCCCGCTATTGGGCCCCAAAGCAGGATGCGCTTTCCGTGCTGGCAGTTCCAAGCAGTTCGGGATGGCCCTTTTCGTCTGCTCTCGGCCGGCGTCCGTAAGACTGTCCCCGACGACCACTCATTTAAGTCTGTCCCCAATGAGTGCCCAATGACTAGTAGTAGGCCCACATGGCTTCGACTTCGTTGAGGACCTCTACGACGCCCCAGCGGCGGACGCTGCGGCTGGCCGAGTTGGGGTCGTAGACGCCAATCTGGTCGGCGTCGTCAATACCGTAAAGCACAATGTAGTGGCCCACGTTGGTAAAGGTGCCCGGCCGAACGGCGGCGATGACGGGCGCTCCCGAACGCAGCGCCTGAGTCATCGATTCGCGATCGTTATGGAGCTCCGTTCCGTTAAGTCCCAACTGCCACGCGCCGCTCGTCATAAACGACCATTCGGTTGCACCGGTGGGGGCGTAATTGCCCGCCTCGGAAAGCGCGCACATATCGACGGGGGTCATATCGGTGCGTCCCGTCTTAAAGATATAGACCATGGTGAGGCACGTAGGCCCGCAGGCATTTTGGCGGATGGTGCCGCCGGCGTAAGGCAGCTCCGACCACGCAGGGTCGATCTGATAGATATGGGGCATCGTGCCGGCTTGCCATTGCGAGCGTGGGGTCGAAAAGGCGAAAGAATAACCGGGCGCGACGGGGGCCTTGAGCAGCTTGTCCTCGGCGGTGGGCTCGAGACCGGCCGAGCCGTGGGACATGCAGGAGCTCATAAGCACAAAGACTAGACAGGTAAGGATAGAGCACAGTGCGAGGCGAAGTCGACGGGCCGGCAGGGCGGGGGCGTTCGCTTGCGATGTCGAGCGGTAGGGCTTGCCGTCGCGTCCGCCTTGGGGATGCGAAAAGAAGCGGTTGATATGGATGCCGGGCTGACGTGCGCCGTTGCGGCGCAGTTGCGGAACCTCGGCCTGACGCTGTCGAGTGCGCGCGCCCAAGCGGCTATCTTGCTGCGCGCTTGTGCCCGTGCTCAGACGGCCGCTCTGCCGTGTTCTGCTTGACTGCTGCCGAGACGAAGGCCTGGGTTGCTCTTGAGGACGTTGCGGATTGCTGCTCGTGGCACTTCTGGGCGTCGGCGTGGTACGGCCAGCAAGGCGAACGCTTTGTCGCCGTTGATCACCGTCGTTGTATCCGTATGCCATTCGTACCGCCTTGTCTCATGTATAACCTGTCCATCCTACAAAAAAGATGTGCAACAAATGGGCCTGCGCGTCAAAAGCTCGGTAAACGGTACGAAAGGCGCAAAACACACGGCCTCAAAAACATCTCTATATGCGTCCGATGAGCGTACGCCCGTCGGACGGGCGGCAACAATGAGCGGCAAACCGTGCCGTTCGTCCCAAAAACGGTGCCGCTCGTTTTGCAGTTCTGCCTTCGGTCGAGCTGCGAGCGGCGCTGCTGCGCCAAGGCCGTATCTTAAAGCCATGGAATAAAAGCGCGCGGCAAAACGGACCGCGCAAGGGGTGACGC
>JAXKFZ010000117.1:0-3469 GCA_036550635.1 Collinsella sp.
AAGACCGCCAACGGCAACCCGCTTATGGCGCGCATTAGTCAAACCGACTGGACGGATAAGACAATCGACGCCACGCTCGCCGATCCCACGGCGCAAGCGACCGTGTTTTCTCTTGCCGGCGAGGTGACCGAAAAGGTTAGCTACGACGATCTTTCGGGCACGGTGCATGTGGGCGACAAGGTGGGCAGCGTTACACTCAAGCAGGACGGCACCAAGATCGCCGTCATGGACCTGGTTGCCGACGAGGAAGGCGCAGGGCCGAATCCCATTGAATGGCTGCTCGTGAAGCTCGATCGCTTGGGCCGCCGCATCCACAACCGCCCACTTGCGGCAGAGAGCGAGACCGTAGCCAAGGCTCCTGAGATGTAGGGCGCAAGAATAATAAGTCCACTGAAAGGAGGCATCCGAAAGGATGCCTCCTTTTTGAGGGTTCGAATCCCCAGCCGCCATTCTTGATAATAAAAAAGGACCCCAAATGGGACCCTTCTTCAAATTCGTACTGGCGGAGAGCTGGGGATGTCCGGGCACGCTGCGCATGCCCTCCGGCTTCAAAGCCTGGCAGCTTTTCTCCCACGGGCTACAAACGCTTTCGCGTTTGCTTAACGCCCGTGCCCTCTCGGGTTCGAATCCCCAGCTAACGTGGTTCAACTAAAAAAGGGCCCCTTTCGGAACCCTTCTTTAAAGTCTTACTGGCGGAGAGCTGGGGATTCGAACCCCAGATGCCCTTTTGGGGCATACTCGCTTAGCAGGCGAGCACCTTCGGCCTCTCGGTCAGCTCTCCGTAACAGCCGTTCTATAGTAACCAAACAGCCAAGGATGGGCAAGGGGGAATTTTGGAGCGATTCCGATTTGCCAGTAGACGTCTCAGCCAATCATCTCAATTTGTAACAGTTACAGGCCGAATCTTCGTCCAGATGTTACAGATTTAGACAAACAGTCAGCGCCATCCGCAAATGTCTCAATCTGAAACACCTGCATGCCATAATCCCCTCTAGATGTTACAGATTGAGACAAAGATGCGGGGGCAACCACAGCGGCGGCGTCGATGCCTCCAGTCTTTATTAGTCCGCTCGAATGGTCTCCAACAGATAATCGCGCATGTACGGAATTGCAAACGAAACACAGCCGTAGCCGGCAGGCTCAATCAGTCCCGTATCGATCAGACGTTTGCGATACGACCCGACTTTATTCGCCGGCAATCCCATCTTTTTGGCAATATCACCGTTCGTAATCTCGCCGCCTTCGCATTGCGCCATCGCCGCGAGATATTGAAACTGCCGCTCCGACACCCTGCGCAGCGCGGGGGCAATCACCATGGCATTGAAACTATCAAGAGCCGCCTGGACACCCTTGCGAGCCGCCTCTTCACTCACGCTCTCCGACCCGCTGCGCGCAGCAACCTGCCAAGCGTAATATCCGACCAACTGGACCATAAAGGGATAGCCTGCCGAAGCCTTTGTTAAAAGCTCAGCAACGCCTTCGTCGAGTTCCTTGCCCGCACGCCTCATCGTATCCTCAAACGATCCGCCGACTTCAAAATCTGAAAGCCGCGTGAGCTCGATATGCTTCGCCCTCTGAAGGAACGTCAACGTATCATCCACCACCACGCCATCCACCGAGGTTGGCAAACCAGCGAATGCAAAGGCGACATTCGCCCCTTGGCGAATCAAGAGCTGCATTTCATTACCCAGCTCGCGCATTTCCTCAGTTGAGGCGTCCTGAATCTCATCGAGTGTGATGAGCAAACCACCTCGCTTCGCGGCATCGTACATCGCCTCCCCCAGATGAGAGGCTGACTTCGACAGCTCTACGGAGCCAAGGCTGACTCCTAAAATCGATGGGGAAATCGACATTGATGCAAGACGAACATTTCGCTGCAGAGCCTCGAGAATTCTGTCGCAAAAACCGGCATTTGAGGCGACGTCGACAACCTCGAATCCTTTTTTGCGCGCAAGATCGCCCAATGCGTTGAGGAGCACCGTTTTACCCGTGCCTCGGACACCCGAGATGCGCATGAGTCGATCGGGGGCACCAGGGCCATTCTCAAGAGCTTCGGCAAAGTCATCCAAAACAGCGTCGCGTCCGATAAGCTCAGGTGGATTCATGCCCGCTGTTGGCTTAAAGGGATTAATAGCTTTTGACATTCGACCTCCTCTGCCAGTTTTAACAACTTTAACAAAGTTTAGCAACTTTAGCAGAGTTTAACAGTTTTAGCAGGCTCGGCGGCTTTATGCCTTACCGATTCTGTCGGGTCCTCCCGCCCGCGCCGATACAAATAGCGCGGTGCGGCCCCTCTATATCGCCCCTACCCCAGCGAGCGGTTGAGGGAGCCGAGCTCGTCGTTGCCCATGGTGCGCCACATTTGGAAGATGCAACCGCGTGCCAGGAAAAAGAAGCCGTTGTCGACCAGTTGAACAGCGGCATCTGCCAGCTGATTCGTCACGGCGGACACTGGCGGCAGCTCGAGTCCAGCCTTGCGGATGGTCTCGACCGCCTCCTCGAACGTCGGAGGCTCGCTGACGCCCATCTCGTTCATAAGGCCCTGCATTTCTTCCAGCGCGCTACTGCCCGACTCCTCGCCGCGCGGCACCAGACGGTAACAAGCCAGCGCCAGGTCGAGCTGATCGCAATTCCAATAGGCAAACGCCAAGCGGTAGAACAGGTAGCCGATTGCAGAACGATCGCTGGCAATACGTAGGCCGTGGCGCGCCACCTCGATAATCTCGTCAAAGCGCTCCAGACGCGCAAGCACGTTGATGAGCGCAAAGTGCGATTGCATGGACGAGCGCGCCAGATCGTAAAGATGGCGCACCTCGGGCAGCGCTCGTTCAAAGTCCTCTTGCTCGGCGTAAAAGCTGCAGATCTCGTGCTGGGCAAAGTACAGCGCATCGGGCGCACGAAGGATTCGCACAGAGCGGTCTTCTTCCAACACCGGTAGCACCATGCGCACCAGCTGGTTATCGCAAAACTGCGTTTGAACCGGACCTGTCGCCAAAAGCTCGGCGACGGCGCACTTAGCCTCCAACTCCTCGACGAGCCGGGAAAAGCCTTCAAAAGCACCTGTACGGTCGACTTTTGCCTGCTCGCGCAATTCAACAACACGGGCCACGTATGGGTCGTCGTCCTCTTCCATGACCTCCAACTCGTCAGCCGTATCGGCAAGCAGCAGATCGCGCAGCGCCGGCGGCAGCGTGCGATGGTCATCACGCGGACGAGCATGAACCTCCGCAGGCTCAATCGTCTCCGGAGCGGTTGACTCATACGCCTCAAGTACACGCTTGCACGACATATCGTCCATGTCCATGCTCTCAAGATCCTTGGCGACAGGCACGCAATCGGCCAGATAGGCCGCACGCCCAAAGAAATACGTTGCAACAACGCGCTCGCCCTGCTCACTGTCGGGAGCAGCAATCTGCACATAGCAGCGCGTGATGCAGGTGCCCGCGGCAAAACACGCTGCCGCAAGCGT
>JAXKFZ010000118.1:0-5900 GCA_036550635.1 Collinsella sp.
CGTCCATGCACGATCCCACCAACGGTGTGTTCGCCATCCGGAAACTCTCCGCGCTCGTACGACTCGCACCACGCGTCAATCATTTCATCCGTTACAACCTGACCATTAGCGGCCGTATACGTCTTGCCCATCATCGACCCCCTTTGCCGAACCTGTTCAATCTCCTGCCAAACTTACCCAATTTCGTATGACGGAAGTCAGCTGTCGCCAATTCTTAAGCCGGCACGCGTTGGAGAGCAGGGGTCGAAACAATGATTGAAGGACGCTCTAGTACGGCCCAGGTGCCGGGGCAGGAGCACATGCGCCAAGGACGAACGTTTTCGTAGCGCGCGAGGATATTGCCGTCGCGATCGATGAAGGCGATGTCGATGGGATAGGCCATAAAACACGTATGGACCGAAGAGCAGCGTGGAAACGCCATGACGAGCGGCAGACCGTTGGCGGCAACCGGACGCCGTCCCAGCATGCCACGCAGGCGCACGGCAAACGACTCCGCCACCACAAACTCGACCGGCGTCCAACCCAGCCTGTTGAGTGCCCGCGCGTAGGCGATGTAGGACGAGACCGCGGTCACATGACCACCCCCGGACGCCATGGATCGACCGTCACCGCGCGCTCGTGCGACAACGTTGTCGGCGCCCCCAGCGGAACGCCAGCGATGCTGAGAGAAGTCGGCCACGGCTCATAGTGCATGGTGCAGGTGTAGGTCCTAAACGTACCAGATAGGGAGAGCAGGCCAACATCCGATGCCTCCGCGCCTTGTTCGCTCGACACTTCGATCCGCAAGTCATAGCCTTCCATGGCATTCAGAATTTGAGTCTGAACCGTCGCCGAGGCATCGGCAGAGCTTTCGTCGCCCTCCCCCTCCGACGCCACGGCGTGCGCCAACACGATGTCGGGTACCACGCGGTCGAAGCGCGCGACAGCGCTGGCAAAGATCATGACGTTGTACACGATGAGTGCCAGCACCAGCAAAACGGGCGTAACCACCGCCATCTCCACCGTCGCTTGGGCGCGCTCCTCGCGCAGACGCATGCGGATACTCATTACGACCCACCGCCCAGAGCGCCAACCAGCGTGGCGACATCGACGGTGAGTGGGATGGAGCCGCCGCCGGGCAGAGGAATCTCCGCAAGCGTGAACACCGTACCGCTAATGGTGCGTTCGACTTGATATTCCAACGCCTCGCAAAGCGCCTTGGGATCGGTCACGCCCAACGGAATACTTCGCAGCTTGTCTTGCGCTTGAGAGAGACCAGCAATGTCAGACCCCGGACTCTTAATGACGTTGGCGGAATCGGTCAGCACTGGCTTTCGCAGGCGCAAGTCGCACGGTTCCAGACCCAACGCCGCCATGGACGCCGAAACGGTATCGCCGAGCCACGACGCGATGGAACCCAACGCGCCGCTGCCCCCTCCTAGGCCTTTAATCATCTCGTCCATAAGTTCGTCGGCCGAACCTTGGATATCACCGTATCCTACGAGCAGCCGTCCCCAAACATCCATGACGCCGTCGAGCACGCCGGCAACGCCGCCCGAGCGTTCCTTCAATGTCGAGAAAAATCGCGAAAGCACGTTGTTTTGCGCCGTCGCCTCATCGGGTGCCAACACCGCGGCAGAGATAGCACCGCGATCGCCGAGCCTGACTGCCGTGCTAAACGAAGAGTTGAGCTCATCGGGGCTGGTAATGTCACCCGAAACAGCAAAGGCGACCACGCCGTTGCGACCGGGCGGAGCGATACGCGGGCGCTCGCCCGAAAGCGCTTTAATGGCCTGGTCAAACGCATTGCTCGCACGGTCGGTCTCGTCTTCGGTCTGACGTTCGAGCTCGAGCTCTTTGTTGCGGCATTCGACGTAGTCTTCCAGGGCGTCTTTAAACTTGTCAAAGTGATACTCGAAGCCGTTTTCGATAGAGGTTGAAGGCGCCGCAACAGCACCAAGCGACGAAACGCCAAAATGGCATTTGCTGCATTTATCCTGTCCATCGTAATCGGCAACCGAAGCAAATCCGCTCGGCGTCCCTTTCTTATAGTTAGGGCAGGTCGTCCCGTAATGCAGATACGCCTTGTCATCGTTCACGCTCGTCGGCCACACCGCATCGGTATAGAGCTCCGTCGCCCGAACCTCATCAGAGTTGCGCGGCAACAGTGGAATATAGGAGGAAACCCTGTCTCCGTTCTCGGTTATATATGCCCGATCGACCTCCGCACTCGCATAGGTATAAAACGCCTTACGCGCCGCAGACTCTGCCCTCATCTCGACACTCGAGCCGTGGGGCTTCTCATTTGTCAGACGCCAATGGTAGTAGTCCTTCGCGCGATCAAGGGCAACTTGAGGCTCCCACGTAACGCTCGAAGCGTAATGCGGATTTTGAACACCGGAGAGATCCGTTAGGCTTTTCGCGCGCTCCCACATACACGAACAGCTGCCGACCGAACCTTTATCCGACCCGCCACAGTCCGCAAGCCAGGCGCGCTCCTTTGCCTTCGCCGTCTCCTCCGAGGCCTTCCGCAGCTCCTCGGCCGCACGCTCTAAATCATCTGATGTGTCTTTAATGGTATCGGTCGAGATCTCGGACCCTTTGAGCGCAGCGAAGTCCGACTCGGATGTCCTGGGCACGGCAAGCGCCGTGCCGGTATAGGTCACACTATCGGTATCCTGCGCCGACACCGCCTGCGTGGCACGCGCGGCGATCAGATACGGCAGAGCCGTCTCAATTTTCTGTAAGCCTTCCGATGCGCTTTTGGCAAACTTGTTGCGCGTTTTAATGATCTCAATCCCGGTGTCGACCATATTGCCGGCAACTGATTCGGCACCTGGGATGAGGATGGCGACCAGGCCCGTCCCGATTGTGGCAAACCCCGCCAGCCCCAGACTCAAGATGCTCGCATCAACCACCGTGGCAGCCGTGTGATAGGACGACACTACGTTGGCACCCGCCAGCGCGCCGCTATCGGCCGCCACCTGGGTATCCCCGGCACGCGACATGCTCCATATCGCCGCGGTCGACGAAAACAACAACGTGAGCACCACTAGGATGACCACGGCAGAAGAAAGCGTGGTGTAGGCACCGTCTTCGATAAACAGGTCGATACCGGCGCGGCCCATAAAGCCGCCTCGCTTGCGATGGCAGCTCGGACGGCGCGTCAAAACGCATCTAGACCAGAAACGCTTAATCCCATGCAGCAATCCACGAATCATAATCTCCCTCCAGCCATTCGGGACGCGATTGATACGAGACATCGACCTTGAGCTCAACGTAGCCGCCCTCGGCGGTACCACCCATAGCCTGCGCAAACGCACCGATCACAGGCAACGGCTTGACCTCGCCGGAAACGGACACGGACGAGACGCCACCCGCACCGGCCCGGCCAAGCTCGATATCCCACGACAACGGCCCGCCGGCATGAAAGATCGAAACGTTGGGCACTGCGGCAAGCCGGCGGCGGGTGAACTCCTTAAGATCGTCGTCCTCCGCCGTCGTCGTGGTCATGAGCCGCGCGGTCTCGGCGGCGGCAGACTCCATGACCGCGCGCGTATAAAGCAGGCACACCGGTTGCAGTGCGAGAAGGATGAGCGTCAGAAACGTCGGCAGCAAAAAAGCGGCCTCGACCGTAGACTGCGCCCGGTCCTCGCGCGCGATATCAATACAACGCGATGTCCTTAGCGCCCGCAGCGGCGTCGATAACCGACGTCGAGGCAACGCCATGGGATGCCGCCCGCTCAACCAGCGCCGCCAAGCGTCCATCGGTGCCAGCACGCCAAAGTCCCGCAATCGCCAGCACGATCGATAGCAGCGCCACCGTGACGATGGCGTATTCCACAGTCGCTTGGGCAACCTCTTCACGCAGAACGCCATGCATTTCACGATCCCTCCTTTGAGCTTATTGTTTGCGGGACCAGGCGCACCGCGCGCAGACGACACGAAGCATCGCCGGCATCCGCGGCAACCGTCACCATATCGACCCAGCCGCGCCCATCGCGCACGATGGCGCCCCATACGTTGCCCTTAATATCGAGATAGCCGCTCAGGGCGAGCTGGGCCGTTGGCACCTCGCGGTAGGCGCGTAACATATCCGCCGCTGCCTCGGTCATCGGTCGGTCCTCGGACCATGCAAGCCGGACCGCAATCGCGTTGTCCTCAGGCAAATCCGTCGCAGTGCCAGACCGCTTGTCGAGCGTCCGCAGAAAGGTTTGCGCCGTGACAGCGACATCCGAATCGTCCGCATCTCGCATCTCATCTTTTTGAGACGCCACCGCCGAATCTGAGCCCGAATCGAAGGCGGCCCCAGGACGCTGCTGCCGCGCGGCGTTAAGCCCCCAAAGCACCGCCGCTATCGCCACGGTCAGGCAAGCAAACACCAGCAGCACCCCGATGGGGCGCTCGCCCTCTACAGGCTGTTGATGCCCTCGCTGATCGCATCCCATAGCTCTTTAACCTTGCCCTTAAATGCGACGATGGCGATAATCGCGATCACCACGAGCACGCCGACCAAGATGGCATACTCGGTGGTACCCTGTGCACTCTCCTCCTGCAGTAGCTCCTTGGCGCGTTGACGAACATGTGCCGCCCGGCAAAACGCCCAGCCCTGGACCTTGCCAGCAGCGTCAGTCATCGTGTTCATGTATTCCTCCCTACATCATCCCGCCTGCTCCCAGCAGCGGGCCCAATATGGACAGAAGCAACGCCGGCAAGATGAGCGTGCCGGTGGGAATCAGCAGCTTGACGGGCGCACGCTCGATCTCGCGCTCGACCGCAGCGCGATGAGCCGCACGGATCTCGCGACTTTGAGCGGCCAGCGTCTCGGCAAGTGGGGCACCCAGGGCGAGCGCCTGCCCCACCGTGATGGCAAAGGTCTCGAGCGCTCGCACGTCCAGGTCGCGCGCGGCGGCCAACAACTCGTCCTCACGCGTGCCCACGCCCACCTGCCACGCCATGCAGGCCCGCTCAAGGCGAAGAGCCAGCACTGACCGGCGGTTGGCGCAGAAAATCTCAAGCGCCGCATCAAACGAAAGACCGGCCGAAAGGCCCAAGCGCACAACATCGATCATCTCGGACACTTCGCCGAGCGACACTCGCGCCGGGCCGCCCGCTCCAACCGCGCCCTTCACTCGCGCGGTCAGGGCATCGACCACCGAGCGACCCGCGGCAGCGACCAGCACCGTCTCGCGCTTGCAGGCCCCTGCGATCTTGCGCGCATCCGCCCGATCCAAACCCGTCGCGACAAATACACTCAGGGCACACAGGCAAGCCGCAACTGCAACCGGGGCGCTCATAGCTCCACCCTCATAATGCGCCGGATAACCACCAGGGCAACGGCGTTGAGGGCAAGACCCAGCACCACAGCGCCCGCGCCGGCAGGCGTCGCAAGACCGCGACGAAAATCTGCCGAAAGCAGCGCCAACACCGCGCACATGCCCGCCGGCATCGCCGCGACCATATGCGCCGACATGCGAGCCTGCGACGTCTTGACATCCAGGCGGCGCTTGAGCTCAATGCGCTCCCCTACCATGCTCGACGCCTCGGACAGTAAGTCGGCAAGCGGAGCGCCAGTGCGCTGTGACACCTTAAGCGCCAAGGTCACAAGCGAAAGGCCGGGGGCGTCGATGCGCGCGAGCAAGTCATCGAGCGCGTCGGTCGCCGAGATGCCGCAATCGATCGCCGCCGCCACCCGCAAAAACTCGGTATGCACCGGCTCTTGCGCATGAGCGCCCACAAAGCGCATGCCCTGGGCCAGCGAATGTCCCGAGGCAAGCGACATGGAAAGTGCGGTAAACGCCTCGGGCATGGCCTCTTCTGCATCGTGTTGCTCGCGCCGGCTCTCAAAGCCATCCCGAGCGGCGCCAACGGCAATCGGAGCAACAAGTCCCAAGGCAAATCCGAGGGGCGATAACGACACC
>JAXKFZ010000119.1:0-7494 GCA_036550635.1 Collinsella sp.
CGCCCCAAGCTCTACGGCCGCGGCGAGAACGTCCGCGACTGGATCCACACCGAGGACCACTCCTCTGCCGTCTGGGACATCCTCACCAAGGGCCGGATGGGGGAGACCTACCTCATCGGCGCAAATGGCGAGAAGAACAACATCACCGTCCTGCGCATGATCCTGGAGGCCATGGGTCGCGACCCCGAGGACTTCGACTGGGTCGCCGACCGCCCCGGCCACGACCGCCGCTACGCCATCGACTCCACCAAGCTCCAGCGCGAGCTGGGCTGGAGGCCGGCCCACACCGACTTCGCCGAGGGGCTCAAGCGGACCATCGACTGGTACGTCGCCAACGAGTCCTGGTGGCGCCCCGCCAAGGAGGCCACCGAGGCCCGCTACCGCGCACAGGGCCAGTAAGACTGCATTCCGGCGAACCGCACCGCGGGGCGCCCGCGCGGGGCCGCAGGGCATGGGGATGACCCTGCGGCCCCGCGCGGGCGCCCCCGGTTATACAACCTCTTCGATAGGAGCTTTTCCCACATGGCAGACATCGCATTCGAGAAGGACCTCTCCGTCGCCGAGACCGGCATCGAGGGCCTCAAGGTCGTCGACCTCGCCGTCCACGGCGACTCGCGCGGCTGGTTCAAGGAGAACTGGCAGCGCGCCAAGATGACCGCCCTGGGCATCCCCGACCTCAGGGTCGTCCAGAACAACATCTCCTACAACGACAGCCGCGGCGTCACCCGCGGCATCCACGCGGAGCCCTGGGACAAGTTCATCTCCGTGGCCCGCGGCTCGGTCTTCGGCGCCTGGGTGGACCTGCGCGAGGGCAGCGAGACCTACGGGAAGGTGTTCACCTGCACGCTCGACCCGTCCAAGGCCATCTACGTCCCGCGCGGCGTGGGCAACTCCTTCCAGGCCCTGGAGGACGGCACCGCCTACACCTACCTGGTGGACGCCCACTGGTCCCTCGAGCTCAAGAAGACCTACACCTTCGTGAACCTCGCCGACCCCGAGCTCGCCATCGAGTGGCCGATCCCGCTCGATGAGGCCACTGTATCCGAGGCGGACCTGAACCACCCGATGCTCAAGGACGTCGTCCCAATGGCGCCCAAGAGGACGCTCGTCACCGGCTGCAACGGCCAGCTGGGCCATGCTGTGCGCAGGCTCGCCGAGGAGCGCGGTGTCGCCAAGGACTTCGACTTCTGCGACATCGACACCTTCGACATGTCCGACCCGGCGGCCTATACGCAGTACGACTGGTCGCTCTACGGCACCGTGATCAACTGCGGCGCCTACACGGCCGTGGATAAAGCCGAGACCCCCGAGGGCCGCGCGACCGCCTGGAAGGCCAACGCGACCGGCCCCGCCCTCCTCGCCCGCACATGCTCTGATCACGGGATCACCCTCGTCCACGTGTCCAGCGACTACGTCTTCGACGGCACCGCCGAGGTGCATGACGAGGATGAGCCCCTCAGCCCGCTTTCCGTCTACGGCCAGACCAAGGCCGCCGGCGACATCGCCGTGGCCGGCTGCCCGCGCCACTACATCATGCGCTCCAGCTGGGTCATCGGCGAGGGCCGCAACTTCGTCAAGACCATGAAGGGCCTGTCCGACCGCGTCGCCGACCCCGAGGACGGGCTCGAGCAGGTCACGGTCGTTGACGACCAGCTGGGCCGCCTGACCTTCACGCGCGACATGGCCGAGGCCATCTTCCACGTGCTGGGGACGCACGCCCCCTACGGCACCTACGACTGCACCGGCTCCGGCGCCGTCAAGTCCTGGGCCGACATCGCCCGCGCCGTCTTCGAGGCCGCCAACGGCAACGGGGACAGGGTCGTGCCGGTATCGACCGCCGACTACTACGCGAGCGCCGAGGGCCCCGTCGCCCCGCGCCCGGTCCACTCCGCGCTCGACCTGTCCAAGCTCGAGGCTGCCGGCTTCCACATGCCCGACTGGGAGGAAGAGCTGGGGGAGTACATCAAGACGCTCTAGCCGCTATTAACTTTTCGAGAGTAAAAGCCGCCGTTCTTTAACGGCGGCTTTTCTTGTTGGTGGCTATCTGCGCAGTGGTGCCAATAGTATTTTGCGGAAGATCTACCTCTCGCTTGGCATGGAAGTAGGGTGGCCGGGCTGGTCGTCGTAGGCGTATTTGCTGTACACGTTGACCTCCCACTGCTTTTTTTCGACCTTTGTTACAGAATCTAGGATGAAGCCGGTCGCAAGGCTCAGGCCGCACAGGAACATAAACGAGGCGGCGAGCATAGCGGTGGGGAAGCGCGGGACGAGGCCGGTCTGGAAATATTCGACAACGATGGGCATGCCCAGGGCGAGGCCGAATACCGCGAACAGAAGCGCAACGAGGCTGAAGAACTTCAGCGGGCGGTAGTCCTTGAACAGCGTGCCGATCATCGCAACGACTTTAATGCCGTCGCTCACGGTGTTGAGTTTGGACTCGGAACCCTCGGGACGGTCGCGGTACTCGATGGGCACATCTTTGATGCGCCAGCGGTGGTCGACGGCGTGGATCGAGAGCTCGGTTTCGATCTGAAAGCCCTCGGAAAGCACTGGGAAGGTTTTAACGAACGGGCGGCTCATGGCGCGGTAGCCTGTCATGACGTCATCGAAGCTGTAGCCATAGATCCACTTGATCATGGCGCGGACCAGATTATTGCCAAAGCCGTGGAAGGCACGCTTGTTCTCCTCGGCGTAGGTGCCGTTGGAAAGGCGATCGCCTACGGTCATGTCGGCCGTGCCGTTAAGGATGGGCTCGCAGAGGGCCTTGGCCGCCTCGGCGGGGTAGGTGTCGTCTCCGTCGACCATCAGGTAGCAATCGGCGTCGATATCGCGAAACATCTGGCGGCACACGTTGCCCTTTCCCTGACGGGGCTCAAAGCGGACTGTGGCGCCGTGCTCGGTGGCAATGCGTGAGGTATCGTCCGACGAGTTGTTGTCATAGACATAGACCGTCGCCTGCGGAAGCTCGCGGTGAAAGTCGTCGATGACTTTGCCGATCGTGAGCGCTTCGTTGTAGCAAGGGATGATGACGGCGATGGATTCAGAATTCACTTAATGCTCCTTATACATTCAATCCTAGAAAGTATAGCCGTTTGGGCCTGGCATCCTAAGATGTGGGTTAGTTCTCCAGTTTTGTTGCGCGAATCGTTTGCATGGCCGTCGGGTCTATACTGTTCGTTTGTCAACGATTACGAGTAAAGGAGTTGCATCCGTGTCGGATCAGACAAAGCAACAAGAAACTCGCAGTCTGCCTGCGACGTTTGCTAAGAACGAATTTGAGAAGGACGCGTTTATCCTTCGTCAGCTGGTTACCAAGGATTTTAAGATCAAGTATCGCCGTAGCGTTCTGGGCGTCGCATGGTCGGTGCTCAACCCGCTGCTGATGATGATCGTCATGGCCATCGTGTTCTCGACGATTTTTGGCCAGGGCCGCAATGGCTCAATGACGCCCGAGATGTACCCGCTGTACTTGATTGTGGGTAACATCACCTTTGCCGTCATGTCTGAGTCTACTAACCAGGCCCTGACGTCGATCGTGGGCGCTGCCCCTCTGCTCAAGAAGGTTAAGGTGCACCGCTGGGTTTTCCCGGTGCAGAAGGTGCTCTTCTCGCTGGTCAACTTTGCCTTCTCGCTGGTCGCCGTCGCCATCGTCATGCTGTGGTTCCGCGTTATGCCTTCTTGGCACCTGATTCTGTTGCCGGTTTGCCTGCTGCTGCTTATGTGCTTCTGCATGGGCCTGGGCATGATGCTCTCTGCCCTTACGGTCTTCTTCCGCGACGTTATGCATCTGTGGAGCGTCGTCATTACGGCGTGGACTTACATTACGCCCATCTTCTGGACGACTGACTATATTGCGCAAATGCCGCATCTCGTGCGTATCTTGATGTATGCGAACCCCATGTTCAACTACCTGCAGTTTATGCGCGATATCTTCCTGTTCCAGACTACGCCCTCGCTTATGACGTTTGGTATGTGCGTCGCTTGGGCGGTTCTTGCGCTTATTATTGGCTATACCGTGTTCCATAAGTCCGAGCGCAAATTTATCCTCTACATCTAAGGAGTGCTGTGATGACTGAATCTGTTGTTGATTACAGCGAGCAGCCTCTGGCTGTCGAGGTCGACGACGTCACCATGATCTTTAACATGGCGTCCGAGTCGCTGACCAACCTCAAGGAGTACTTCATCAAGCTTGCCAAGCACGAGCTGTTCTTTGAGGAGTTTAGAGCGCTTAAGCACATCTCGTTCGATATTCATCGCGGCGAAGTTGTCGGTCTGGTTGGCACCAATGGTTCCGGTAAGTCTACGATGCTCAAGATTATCGCCGGTGTGCTTGAGCCTAGCGAGGGCAGCGTTAAGGTGCACGGTAACATTGCGCCGCTGATTGAGCTTGGTGCCGGTTTTGACCCCGAGTTGACCGCCCGCGAGAACATCTATCTGAACGGCGCCCTGCTCGGCTATACCAAGGAGTTCATCGACGCCAACTTTGACGGCATTATTGAGTTCGCTGAGCTTCAGAACTTTGTCGATATGCCGCTTAAGAACTTCTCCTCGGGCATGGTGGCGCGTATCGCCTTTGCAATCGCGACGATTACCGAGCCCGATATTCTTATCGTTGACGAGACGCTGTCCGTCGGTGATGTGTTCTTCCAGCAGAAGTGTGAGGCTCGCATTCAGCACTTTATCCAGAGCGGTGACGTGACGGTTCTGTTCGTTTCGCACTCCATGGAGCAGGTTGAGCGCATCTGCCAGCGTGCCGTTTGGATTGAGAAGGGTGACCTTCGCATGGACGGCCCGGTCGATGAGGTCTGCAAGGCGTATCGCGAGCAGTTCAACTAGGTTATAATTACTTGCGCCCGACAGGCTTGCGCTTGCTTGGGCGTGTGGTTATTTGCTCCATTAGCTCAGTTGGATAGAGCAGGGGACTTCTAATCCCAAGGTCGACGGTTCGAATCCGCCATGGAGCACCATCGTTTATTAAGCCCGGATCGCTTGGTGGTCTGGGCTTTTTTCATCTTGTATGCTGCTGAAGCCGAGCGCGAACAAGCCGCTGCTGTTTGTTGGGGTTGGCATTTTACTTTTCCAAATGCTCTTTCAGCAGCTCCAGCGCGTGGGCGTAGCCCTGGAGGCCTTCGCCGGTGATGGTGGCGAAGCAGGCTAGGCGTGCATAGCTCACCTGGCGGAAGTCCTCGCGCGTCTCTACGGCGCTGATGTGCACCTCGACGGCAGGGATGGCGACGGCCTTGAGGGCGTCAAGGATTGCCACGCTGGTGTGCGTGTAGGCTGCCGGGTTGATGACGATGCCGTCGACCTTGCCGTAAGCCTCCTGGATCTTGTCGACGATGCTGCCCTCGTGGTTGGACTGGAAGACCTCGACCTCGCTGAAGCCCTGTGCGGTTCCCGCTTCCTGGCAGATCTGCACTAAGCGGTCGTAGTTGTCGCTACCATAGATGCCCGGCTCGCGAATGCCGAGCATGTTGAGGTTGGGGCCGTTGATGACGAGTGCTTTCATGGTTGCTTCCTTTGCGGTTGGAAAGCCACCACAAAGGTGTCTGTCCCCTTTGTGGTGGCTTAGGTTAGAGAGCGGGTGGGAGGGTCTCGAGGAGGGCTTGGGCGGTGTTGGCAGCGCAGTCGCGTGAGTCGATGATGTAGTCGGCCCAGGCGCGGTAGCGCGGCATGCGCTGTTCAGCCAGCTTATCGATGCCGTCGCGCGCGGTGATGGGGCGGCCCTTGTGGGCGAGCTCGTCGAGCTTGCGGTTGAGCATCACGATCTGGCTATTCTGGTACAGCAGCGGGTAGTTCTCGTCGCGTGTGACCACGCCGCCGCCGGTGGAGAGCACCAGGCCGCTGCGCTTGGAAATGTCGGCCAGCTCCGCTGTCTCTTGCTCGCGGAAGGCGGCCTCGCCGCGCTCGACGATAAAGTCGGCACAGGGCATGCCCAGGCGCTCCTCGAGGGCGCGGTCCAGATCGATGTGCTCGCGACCCGTCAGCATTGCGATCTGCTCACCCACGCGGGTCTTGCCCGAACCCGGCATGCCGATCAGCGCTATGTTCTGTTCGCGGCGCGACAGGCGCTCCGTTACGTCCAGGATGCGCTCGCGCGGGGTGACCTGGCCGGTATAGCGCTCGACGGCTTGCGCTGCCTGGGCCACGAGCATGAGCAGGCCGCCGATGCAGGGGATGCCGCGGCGCTCGGCCTCGAGCATGAGTCCCGTGCGGGCGGGGTTGTAGACAATGTCGATAACGCCTTCGAGCGCATCGAGCCCTTCGAGTGTGCAGGGCGCGTCGGGGCAGTGGGGGAACATGCCGGCAGGCGTGCAGTTGACGAGCAGGGCGGCGTCGGACTGCTGCGCGATGTTGCCGTAGTTGACCTCGCTCGTGCGACCCACGGGTACGACGATGGCGCCCAGGTCTCCCAGCACCATACTTGCCGTGGTGCCGGCACCACCGGTGGCACCGAGGACGAGGACCTTCTTGCCGGCAACCTCTACGCCCAATTCCTCGACTAGGCACTGAAAACCGAAATAGTCAGTGTTGTCACCGCGCAGGCGGCCGTCGGGCAGGCGTGTGATGGTGTTAACGTTGCCCATGCGCTCGGCCAGCGGGCTCAGCTCGTCCAGGTACTCCATGACGGCGCGCTTGTAGGGGATGGTCACGTTGGTGCCCTCCCACTCGTCGCCCCTCATAAAGGCCGCGAGGTCCTCGGGCTCGCGCTCAAAACGCACGTACTCAAGCCCCGCCAGCTCCTTGTAGATGGTCGGGGTGTAGCTGTGGCCCAGCACGCGGCCCAGCACGCCATAGGGACGGGTTGCGGCGGTATCGGTCATCTAGAGCACCTCCGTGTAGCTGCCAAAGTAGGTAAAGCTCTCGCACACGTCGTCGATGGAATCGAGCAGGTCGTCGAGTGCCTTGCTGCCAAAGGGGCAGTCCAGGTCAAAGTAGAACATAAACTCACAGTCGTGCCCGGGGATGGGACGGCTCTCGAGTTTGATGAGGTTGATGTTGAGCGCGTAGAAGCGCTCGAGCACGCGGTAGAGGGCGCCCGGCTCGTTGGCCGTGGTGATCATGAGCGAGGTGCGGTTGGCGCCGGGGTAGACGCGCGGCTCGCGGCTGATGACGACAAAGCGCGTGTAGTTGTTGTCCGAGTCCTGGATGTTGGATTCCAACACCTCCATACCATACAGCGCGGCACAGCTGCGCGAGGCGATAGCGGCGACATCGGTACGCTCGGAGCTGGCGACCATCTCGGCCGACATGGCCGTGTTAGGGTACTTGGTGGCGTGCAGGTCGTGGGACTCGATAAAGCTAGCGCACTGCGCGATGGCCTGACCGTGGCTGTAGACCTCGCGTATGTCCGCGAGCTTGGTGCCGGGCTTGACGAGCAAGTTGTGGTCGATCTTGAGGCGAAGCGAGCGCACGATGTGGAAGTCGAACTGGGCGAGCAGGTCGTAGACGGCGTTGACCGAGCCGGCGGTGGAGTTCTCGATGGGCAGCACG
>JAXKFZ010000120.1:0-16200 GCA_036550635.1 Collinsella sp.
ACCCATCGAAACACATCTCCACCGTTCCTTCAACTGGGAAAACGGCGCCCCCGGGGCCCGGATGGGGCCTCGGGGGCGTTCGGCTAGCTGCGGGAACGGCCTGTCCGCCTAATGTGTTCGGCTGAGATCGGAAATCAACCGAGAGCTGGGATGCGTCGAACCACCCCGGCATGACGAGCCAATTTCGCGGTATGGTCGACCTACGTGCCGAGCAGGGCTTTACCGTCTATCAGACCAACCTGCGCTCTGACATGGGCGCAGGAGATCGCTATTGGATTGACGGTGGCATGGCCAACGGCGTGGAAGATGTGCCTAATGTGGCCTTCTACCAGCGGGAGCTCGACCGCCGCATGGCCTATATTGCCGATGCGGGCTTAGTGAACGCACTTGGGCAAGCGTGGGCGTTTGCCATTCTCGGCGAGCATGCCGTGGAACATCAAAAGCACCTCGCCCGCTACCTGGTGGCGCGCTACGGTGCATATCCGATGGTGTGGACGCTTGCCGGCGAGGTTGCCGGATACCGCAAAGAAGGTCGAGCCGCCATGCTTGACGGCTGGCGTGAGGTCGCCTTGGAGATTGAGGCACGCGACGGCTATGGTCATCTGGCGACGGCGCACTATACCAACGAGCGCCCCTTTGCCGATTACTACCAGGATGAACCCTGGATGGACTTTACGCTCAACCAGGCCGGTCACGGCGATTACCTCATCAAGGCAAGCGACTACTTTGACTATCTGGCAGCTCATGACGACAAGCCCTTCGTTGAGGGCGAGGCGCTCTACGAGTTTTGCTCGACGCTCGAGGAGATGGGTACGCGCCTGTGCACCGCAGACATGCTGCGCCGCGTGGCGTATATCTGCATGCAGGCCGGCGGCGCCGGCTATACCTACGGAGCCCAGGGAATCTGGGACAACGTGTGGGAAAGCCCTGAGGAGCTCGACCCCTTTATGGCAATCTTCAACCGCTTTGGCATTACTTGGGCCCAGGCGGTAGACGGAGAAGGTGCGGTCCAGATGGGCTACATGCGTTCCTTCTACGAAGACAATCACTTCTGGGAGCTCGCTCCCTACGAAACGACCGATGCGGGCAACCTGTTTGCCAACAAGGCTCCGCTGGCAACCGCCAACCAGGACCTTTCGCGCATCGTCGCGTACTTTGGCGATACCGTGCGCCAAAAGCTTGCTATCGAGGGTGTGCCGACGGGCGCTGCCTATGCAAGCCGATGGTTTAACCCTCGCACGGGCGCATACCGTGACGGCGAGGACGCCCTTGCCGTCACGGACAGCATTACCCTGCCTGACAAACCCGGGGTTGGGGATTGGCTCCTCGTCCTCGAGCTCAAGGCGTAACCATATTTCCATTGGTCATAGGCGGGAAAGAGTCGGCCGCAATTTCCCGTTTGACAGCTAGATGAATCGTTTAGAGAGGATCAGTGAACACAAAAATGAGCGTTCTCGATTCGATGCAGGGCTTCCTCGAGAAGCACGTGGGCCCCATTGCCCACAAAGTGAGTAGCTTTAACGTCGTAAAGGGCCTTATGTCCGGCATGATGGCGACCATGCCCGTTACGCTGGGCGTGGCGCTGCTCTCCATTATCAACGGGCTGCCGATCCCGCCGCTGCAGGCGTTCCTTGCCAGCACCGGCATGTCGGCGACGATTACCGACGTACTGGTCGTTACCATGAACCTCGGCGCCATCTACATGTGCGCCTCGGTCTCGTACTCCTACGGCAAGGTGCTCGGGAACAAAGGCCTTACGTCGACGGTTGCGGCTATTGGCGTTTTGCTCCTGCTGATTCCTCTTGGCCATGCCGAGGACGGCTCGACGTTTGTCGTGACCCGTTATCTGGGCAGCTCGGGTCTGTTCGTTGCGCTGCTCGTGGCGTTGATCGTGCCGAAGGCGCTTAACTTCCTTATGAAGCATATCGCCATCCCCATGCCCGATTCCGTCCCTCAGTTCGTTAACGATTCGCTATCTCCGATGTTCTGCGCCATCGTTATCTTCACCACGGCCGCGCTGCTTAAGTGGGGTATGGGCCTGACGAGCTATGGCGATGTCTTCAATCTCATCAACTCCACCGTCGCGGTGCCCGTTATGTTCCTTGGCTCGAGCCCGTGGGCAGTTGTCGCTTACTTTGTGCTGTGCAATCTGCTGTTCTTCTTTGGTATTCACCCCAGTGTCCTGATGGGCGTGTACATGCCGGTCATCCAGGCCTGTGGTCTTGCCAACATCGAGGCATACCTTGCCGGTGAGCCGCTTCCGTATCTGGCGTTCATCGTGCTGTTCTCCGTGGGCTCTGTTGACGCCTTGGGTATGGAGCTTGCGCTGCTCACGGCTAAGTCCGAGCGCTACAAGACGCTTTCCAAGGTTGCTTTGGTTCCCGCCATCTTCAACATCTCCGAGCCCATTATCTTTGGTACGCCCATTGCTATGAACCCCTATATGTTCATCCCCTACATCCTGCTCAAACCGGTCGCATGCGCCGTTGCCGCCATTGGTCTGCTGCTGGGATTTGGCAACGCGTTTAATCCGACGATCAGTATGCCGTTTGTAGTGCCGCTGCCCATCACCGACTTCTTTGTCGGTGGTCTCGGCCTGGTCGCCATCGTCTGTATTGCGATTCTCGCCGTTGCCCTGCTGTTCATCCCGTTTGTCAAGATGGCCGACAAGGAGGCCCTCGAGGCCGAGGCCGCTGCAAAGGCTTCTGCCGAGTAAGACATTGGCTATAAGTTCGCAGGCTCGGTCGATTACGTTGATCTTCGAATCATATAGGTCCCTGTGAGGGGTTACAGGAAAGGAACTGCAATGAAAAACATCGTTCTTATGTGCGCTGGCGGCATGTCCACGAGCATCATCATGAAGAACATCAAGAAGGCCGCCGACGCCGAGGGCTTGGAGTGCGAGGTCTCCGCTCACGCCGTCAACGAGGCTGCCACCATTGGCCGCAATGCCGACTGCATTCTGCTTGGGCCGCAGGTTGGCTATGCCAAGGATGAGGTCTGCGCCGCATGCCCCGAGGTTCCGGTCGGCGTAATTCCCATGACTACCTACGGCATGATGGACGGCGTCAAGGCTCTGGCTCAGGCCAAGGAACTGATGGGGCTGTAAGTATGACGGCGGAAGAGATTCAGCTTCAGAGTTTTCAGATCATTGCAGGTGTCGGTTGCGCGCGCAGCTGCTATATCGATGCGATTCATCTAGCTCGTGACGGCAAGTTCGAAGAGGCCGAGGCAAAGATCACGGAAGGCCAGCAGCACTATGCCGAGGGCCACGCTGCCCATGCTGGCCTTGTCCAGCAGACTGCCGCCGGCGAGGACCTGAGCATCGATCTTTTGGTCGTCCATGCCGAGGATCAGCTGATGAGCGCCGAGGGCTTTGGCATCCTTGCCAAGGAGTTCGTGGACGTCTATCGCAAGATGGGCGCGTAACCATGGACTTTGCTGCCGGCTTATCACCGTGGGTGGTGTACTCGCGGTAACAGGGCGGTGTTGATCCGTTTACATACATGTGCGGATTGAGAGGGTCCTTCGGGGCCCTCTTTTTGTTCCCCTTGTATGTTCAGTTTGTTTACATACCGTTTAGGCTGATTTCTCTACCGTTTACGGGTATTTCGCGTTACACTTCTAAACAAAAGAGTAAAACATTTAGTAAACAGAACAAAACGAAACACGCGTCTGTTTACTGAACATACAACTAGGGGAGGACGTACATGGATAAGATTAAGCTCGGCTTTGTGCCCACGCGCCGCAGCATCTTTAGCGCGCCGGACGCGCTTAAGTATCGCGGCCTGACGGCTGACCGCCTGCGCGAGATCGGTGTCGACATCGTGGACATCGACGACATTAACGACGAGGGCCTGCTCTTTGACGACAGCCATATCGAGCCTATCGTCAAGAAGTTCCGCGCCGAAGGCGTCGACGGCATCATGCTGTGCCACGCTAACTTTGGCACCGAGTACGTTTGCGCCCGTCTTGCCCGCGAGCTCGGTCTGCCTGTGCTGCTGTGGGGTCCGCGTGACGAGCGTCCCGAGCCCGATGGCACCCGCCTGCGCGATAGCCAGTGCGGCCTGTTCGCCACCGGCAAGGTTCTGCGCCGCTTCCAGGTTCCCTTTACCTATATGACCAACTGCCGCCTGACCGACCCCGAGTTCGAGCGCGGCGTCTGGGACTTTTTGGCCGTATGCAATGTGGTCAAGACCTTCAAGCACACTCGCATCCTGCAGATGGCGACCCGTCCGTTCGACTTCTGGTCCACCATGTGCAACGAGGGCGAGCTGCTCGAGAAGTTCAATATTCAGCTTTCGCCCATCCCCATGACCGAGCTTGTTCAGGCCGTGCGCGACGCTCAGGCCGACGAGCAGGCCATGGCCGCCATGCTCGACCACATTCGTCACAGCTTTGAGATCTGCATACCCGAGGACAAGGTCCCCGCGGTCGCAGGGCTCGCCATCGCCATGAAGCGCCTGGTCGAGAAGTACGGCTGCAACGCCGGCGCCATCCAGTGCTGGAACGCCCTGCAGGACGAGCTGGGCATTATGCCCTGCGCCGCCAACGCCATCCTCAACGAGATGGGCATTCCCATCGTATGCGAGACCGATATCCACGGCGCCATCACTGCGCTGATGGTCGAGGCCGCCGACCTGGGCCGTCACCGCGGCATGTTCGCCGACTGGACCGTGCGCCATCCCGATAACGAGAACGGCGAGCTGCTGCAGCACTGCGGCCCCTGGCCCTGCAGCTGCGCAGCCGTCAAGCCCAAGCTCACCTACCCGCTGGCTTTCGACCACCCCGGCGCGCTGACGGCCGAGGCCAAACACGGCGACCTCACCCTTGCCCGCTTTGACGGCGACAACGGCGAGTATTCGCTGCTGCTGGGCAACGCCCGCGGCATCGACGGCCCGGCTGGCATGGGCACCTACCTGTGGGTCGAGGTCGACAACCTCAAGCGCCTCGAGGCCAAGATCGTCGAGGGCCCCTACATTCACCACTGCGTCGCTATTCACGCCAACGTGGTACCGGTGCTCTACGAGGCCTGCAAGTACATTGGCATCCAGCCCGACCTGTACGATCCCATTGAAGAAGACGTCAAAGCCTACCTGCGAGGAGAGTAGAAATGGCAACTATCGAAGAGCTTGAGTCCCTGCGCTGGGACCTTCGCCGTGATTGCGTCGATATCATCATGGCTGGCGCCGGCGGCCATATTGGCGGCGACATGTCGGTGATCGATGCCCTCATGACCCTCTATGCCAACCACCTTAACATTTCGCCCGAGACCGTCGACGATCCCAACCGCGACCGCTTTGTGCTCTCCAAGGGCCACGCCATGGAGGCCTACTACGCGGTGCTGTGCCACGAGGGCTATCTGGACCTCGACGACGTCAAGGCCCGCTTCTCCAAGTTCGGCAGTCCCTACATCGGCCACCCCAACAACAAGCTCAAGGGCATCGAGATGAACTCGGGTTCGCTGGGCCATGGCCTGCCCGTGGCCGTCGGCATGGCGCTTGCCGGCAAGATGGACGGCCGCGACTACCGCGTCTACACCATCATGGGCGACGGCGAGCTTGCCGAGGGCTCGGTCTGGGAAGGCGCCATGAGCGGTGGCAACTACCAGCTCGATAACCTGTGCGCGCTCGTGGACCGCAACCGCCTGCAGATCAGCGGCAGCACCGAGGACGTCATGAAGCAGGATTCGCAGGAGGAGCGCTGGGCTGCCTTCGGCTGGAATGTGCTCTCCATTCCGGGTAACGACGTTCGGGCCATCGATGCCGCGCTGACGCTTGCGGCCGAGACCAGCGGAAAGCCCACGGTCATCATTCTCAACACGGTGAAGGGCTATGGCTCGCCCGTTATGGAGGACAAGGCCTCCTGGCACCATCACCTACCCAACGATGAGGAATATGCCCAGATCATCGCCGATTTCGCTGCCCATAAGGAGGCTATCAATGGCTAACAAGATCGCCAACCGCAAGGTTATCTGCGACACGCTGCTCGAGGCCGCCGAGACCGATAAGGACATCGTCGTCCTGTGCTCCGACTCCCGCGGCTCCGCATCGCTCACGCCGTTCTTCGATCAGTATCCCCAGCAGTCCGTCGAGGTCGGCATCGCCGAGCAGGATCTGGTGAGCATCGCCGCCGGCATGGCTTCGTGCGGCAAGAAGGCCTGGGCCGCCTCGCCGGCATCCTTTGTGACCACGCGCTCGTATGAGCAGTGCAAGGTCGACGTTTCGTACTCCAACACCAACGTCAAACTCATCGGCATCTCGGGCGGCGTGTCCTACGGCGCTCTGGGCATGAGCCATCACTCCGCGCAGGATATCGCCGCCATGAGCGCTATCCCGAACATGCGCGTGTATCTGCCGAGCGATCGTTTTCAGACTGCCGAGCTTGTGCGCGCCCTGGTTGCCGACAACAAGCCGGCCTATATCCGCGTGGGCCGCAACCCGGTCGAGGACGTGTATACCGAGGACGAGTGCCCGTTCCAGATGGATCGTGCCACCTGGGTGCGTCGCGGCACCGATGTGACGATTGTCGCCACCGGTGAGATGGTCCGCCATGCCGTGGACGCCGCCGATCTGCTCGCCGAGCAGGGCATCTCCGCCACCGTGCTCGACATGTACTGCGTCAAGCCGCTCGATGCCGAGGCCGTGATCGAGGCCGCTGGTGCCACGCGCGCCGTCGTGACCGTCGAGGAGCACAGCCCCTTTGGCGGCTTGGGCTCCATGGTCGCGCAGGTCGTGGGCGAGCATTGCCCGCGTCCGGTCAAGTGCCTGAGCCTGCCCGACGCGCCGGTCATCACCGGCACGAGCCCCGAGGTCTTTGCGCACTACGGCCTCACCGGCGAAGGCATTGCCAAGACGGTCGCCGAGTTCCTTCCCGCAGAGTAATTGGAATGTGACAAAGGGACAGTCCCTTTGTCACATTCATTTTGAAAGGGGTGGCCATGGGCCGCTACATCATCGGAATCGATCAATCCACGCAGGGCACGAAGGCGCTGCTGGTGGACGAGGGCGGCCATCTGATTCATCGTGCCGACCGCTCGCATCGCCAGATTGTCAATGATGCCGGCTGGGTGAGCCATGATCCGGTCGAGATCGCCGCCAACGTGTTGGCCGTGGCGCGTGCCGTGGTGGAGGAGACCGGGGTCAATCCGGCCGACATTGCTGGTATTGGCATCTCCAACCAGCGCGAGACCACCGTTGCCTGGAACCGCACGACGGGCGAGCCGCTGTGCGACGCCGTGGTGTGGCAGTGTGCCCGCGCCCGCGAGCTGTGTGACGAGCTTGCGGCGCGCGAAGGCGTGGCAGAGCTGGTGCGTGACACAACGGGCCTGGTGCTCTCGCCCTACTATCCGGCGGGCAAGATGGCTTGGATTCTCGCGAACGTTCCGGCGGCTGCCGAGGCCGCGGCGTCGGGTGAGCTGTGTCTGGGCACCATCGATGCCTGGGTGGTCTGGACGCTCACGGGCGGCGCGGAGTTTCGCTGTGACTGGTCCAATGCCAGCCGCACGCAGCTCTTCGACCTGCGCCGTGGCTGCTGGAGCGAGCCGGTGTGCGAGGCCTTTGGCATCGATCCGGCCTGCCTGCCGCAGGTGACCGATTCCGACGGTCTGTTTGGCACAACGGACCTGGATGGCTTTTTGCCCGCACCCGTGCCGGTACACGGCGTGCTGGGCGACAGCCATGCGGCCCTGTTTGCGCAGGGTTGCCACAGCCGCGGCATGGCCAAAGCGACCTATGGCACCGGTAGCTCGGTCATGATGAACGTCGGCAACGAGTTTGTCGCCAGCTCGCACGGGCTTTCGAGCTCGCTTGCGTGGCGTATGGATGGCGTGACCGAGTATGTACTCGAGGGCAACGTGAGCTACGCCGGCGCCGTCAAGACCTGGCTGCGCGACGACCTGGAGCTCATCAACAACCCCGAGGAGGTCACCGACCTGTGCTACGCCGCCAACCCGGCGAGCCATGTTTACTTTGTGCCGGCGTTTACCGGCCTGGGTGCGCCGCACTGGGCAAGTGATGCCGAGGGATGCGTTTTTGGTATGACACGCACCACGGGCCGCGCGGAGTTCGTAAAGGCTGCCGACGAGTCGATCGCCTATCAGATTTTTGACGTCATTGATGCGATGGTCGAGGATTCGGGCGCGGCGCTTGCCGAGCTTCGTGTTGACGGCGGCCCCACGCGCGACGCGTACCTGATGCAGTTTGAGAGCGATTTGGTCGGCTCGCCCATCCGCATTGCGAGCAACGACGAGATGAGCGGTCTGGGCGCGGCTTGGGCCTGCGGTATCGCGCTGGGCATGTATACGCGCGACGTGGTCGACGTCTACGGTGCCCGCGGCATCGTGGAGCCTGCCATGCCCGCAGACGAGCGAGCCAAAAAGATCGCCGGCTGGCGCCATGCAGTGGCCGCGACTATCTCGTACACCGCCTAGCATGATTTTTCTGGGACGGGGATCAAATAATCATCGGTCCTCGTCCCAGGTGGCTAATTTGGGACGGAGCTTTTTTGACTGGTATGATTGGTGTGACCATTCGAACCAGCTAAAAGAGCCCCGTCCCAAATTGACTATCGAGAGGATCTGCCATGGAGCGCATTGCGAGCTTTTCTGTCGATCATCTGCTGCTTGAGCCCGGCGTATACGTGAGTCGCATCGACCGCGATCCGGCGACCGGCGCTGCCGTCACCACCTTTGACCTGCGTCTGACCACGCCCAATAAAGAGCCGGTCATGAACACGGCTGAGTGCCACACCATCGAGCACCTGGGTGCGACCTTCCTTCGCAATCATGCCGAGTGGTCGAGCCGTATCGTTTACTTTGGCCCCATGGGCTGCCGCACGGGCTTTTACCTGGTCGTGTTTGGCGAGGTGACGAGCGAGGAGATCCTGCCGCTCGTGCGCGAGCTCTTTGAGTTCGTCGCCGACTTTGAGGGCGATGTCCCCGGTGCCGCTCCCGAGGAGTGCGGCAACTACCTGGACCAGAACCTTCCCATGGCAAACTGGCTCGCGCGCCGCTACCTCGACCGCGACCTGGCCGATATCGACGAGAAGCACCTGCACTACCAGCAGGCGTAAGGATTGCCTTCTGCTTCTAAACCGTTCACATGGAGATATCGACCGTTTAACTGTTTAGTAATGTTTACACGAGGTCATTTACGGTGTTTCGCTTAAACTGGCAACCAGAGTGATATTCAGGCAAGGCTCCTGAAGCAGCATCTGTCGACATTGATTGTCGGATTCTGCTTCGGGAGCCTTGTTTTGTTTAAGGGGGACACATGGAAATCGTTAAACGAATTAACACCAGCGCTGTCCTCTGCATCGACGGAAATGGCAGGCAGCTGGTGGCATTCGGGCGTGGCCTGGGGTTTAAGGACGTTGGCGATGAATTACCGCTCTCGGAGATTCAACGAACGTTCTATAACGTTAGTTCCCGCTACATCGCTCTCATTGATGAAGTCTCGGATGAACTTCTCGAGCTGACCTCGGATGTTATTGATATGTCGACAGGACTGCTTCCCTATGAAGTAAGCCCTAATTTGCCGTTTATTCTTGCGGACCATATCGCGTATGCAATTAAGCGCAAGGAGCAAAACATTGTTGTCCATATGCCCTTGTCTTTTGATGTTCGCCAACAATATCCCGTCGAATTCAAAATCGGCGAGTACGCGCTTCGAATAATCAGGAAGCGTCTCAATGTTAGGCTTCCCGCTCATGAGACAGTTGGAATTGCCATGGCGTTTATCAATAACATGGCCGATTCGGATTCATGTGAGCTGGCTGAAGAGTTTGGCACGGACGTTTACGATCGCGTTCTCGAAGAATCAACTATTGCTGTTGAAAGACGGCTTGGTATTCAAGTTGATCGGGAGGGCTTCGATTATGCAAGGTTCGCAACCCACCTTCAGTACCTATTCAATAGGTTGAACTCTGGCGAAAGTATCGTAAGCGACAACCGCAAGATGTATCTCTCGCTCAAAGATGAATATCCGGTGGCATCGGCGTGCGCCGATGACATCGCTTCTGTTCTCAGCCGGCTGACGGGCCAAGAACTTATAGACGAAGAAAGACTCTATCTGATGATGCATATCAATCGAATCGCATCGAAAGCTAGGTAATTGGTCGGCGAAGGCGCGCGCTTTGCCGATGGTTACATATAAAACACAACATGGGAGAAATGGTATTTATGGCAGATACAACCAAGCTCGCTGCCGAGATTCTCGAGATGGTGGGCGGTACAGAAAACGTTACATTTGTAGCCCACTGCATGACTCGTTTAAGGTTCAATCTTAAGGACGAAAGCATCGTAGATGATGCAAAAGTCAAGGCAATCGATGGTGTGATCGATATTCGCCATTCAGCAGGGCAATACCAAGTGATTGTGGGGCCCAAGGTCGATAAGGTCTACGAAATCGTTGCAAAGGAAACCGGGGTTGACACCGGGAAGTCCGCGGCAGATGAAGGCGAGACCAAAGGTTTTCTGGGAAAGCTGATGAAGCTGATCAGCGGCATCATGATGCCCGTTCTTCCCGCCTTGATTGCATGCGGAATGATAAACGCCGTCCTTAGTATCCTGACGACGGCAGGTGTCGTTTCCGCTGAGAGCGGAATTTATACCCTGCTGTACGGCATGGGAAGCGCCAGCATGTATTTCTTGCCCGTTCTCGTCGGATCGTCTGCGGCCAAATTCTTTGGAATCGATCAATATATCGGTGCGGTGCTCGGTGCAATCCTGCTTTACCCGACTTTTGTTGCCGCAGCTGGAGCTGGTGATGCGCTGGATTTGTTCGGCATGAAGTTCACGATGGTGAGCTATGCCTCGACGGTGTTTCCCGCTATCATGGCGGCTTGGTTCGCATCCGTTCTTTATAAGTGGCTGCGTGCGGTTCTTCCCGATGCTTTGGCATTTGCACTCGTTCCGTTCCTGACAGTTGCTATTGCTGCCCCCATCTCGCTTCTTGTGGTTGGCCCGGTTATCCAACAGGCGAGCTCCTTGCTTGCGACTGCCGTACTGGCGGTCTATCAGTTCAGCCCCATTCTTTGCGGCGTTATTCTTGGACCGATATTTGGCCTCGTCATGATTCCTCTTGGACTCCATTGGGCCCTCATTGTGATCTCCATCAACAATATTATGACCGTCGGTTCCGACCCTATCCTTGGACTTCTTTGCGGTAGCATGGGTGTCGTCGGCGCTTGCTTGGCGTTTGCTTTCCGCTCGAAGGATCCGAGCGAAAAGAGCCTTGGATTCAGCTGTGCCATTACGAGCCTGTGCGGAATTACAGAACCTGCCCTGTACGGCATAGTTTTGGAGCACAAGAAGATCATCGTCGCTTCCATGATTTCTGGTGCAATTAGCGCTGTTATCCCGGCTATCTTCAATACCCGCACGTTCGTTATGACGTCGAGTGGTATTTTCAGCTTCCCCGGCTACATGAATCCTTCCGGTGATATGAGCAGCCTTATTGGTGCGATCCTTTGCAATGTCGTTGGTTTTATTCTTACCTTCGTCCTCGTCTACATCATGTATCGCCCTGATGCAGACACGTCGGCGGAATAGACAATTATTCGGAATGTAAGCTGCTGAAAACCCCGCGGCAGATTGCATATGGTGGGCTTGCGATTGATCTGCGCGAGCCCACCTCGTTTTTGGAGTGACTGGTTATGACAATTACTGCCGATATGACATTTGGAGAAATCGCACTTCTTCCTGAGTTCGCTGGGTTCGGTGAGCATCTCATGCTTTGCCGACCTTCAACTTGGGAGCGCATGTGGAATAAGCCCATCGCGGCCCATTTGAATTCCGACACTAATCCGTATGAAGTTACTCGTGTTCTGCGCGGGTTGAATCGGATTGTTGAGCTTGCGGATGACGGGAGGCAGGTTGCATACGATATTTGGGATGAAGCCGATTGTATTCGCGATCCGACCCGGCGCAACGCAAAGCTGTTTTTCTTTCCGGGGCGACCGGGGGCGCCATTCGTTATCGCGATTTCGGGTGGGGGCTATCAGAGCGTTTGTCACCAAATGGAAGGTTTTCCCGTTGCTCCCGAGCTCAACGATGCGGGCTATAACGTGTTTGTGTTGTCATACAGGGTGAGGGTCGAGCCGCTGATGCCGCGTCCGATCGATGACCTTAATCGCGCAGTCCGTTTTGTCCTCGAGAATTCAACGCGATTTAATGTGGACAAAAAATATGCGGTTATCGGTTTTTCCGCTGGCGCGCATTTGACCGCCGAGTGGGGGACGGATAACAAGGGGTTTGCATCTTACGGATGCGAGCCGCCAAAAGCTTTGGTTCTGTGTTACGCCCCGATTGACCTTCATGAGTCCGAATGTGCGTCAGACCATAGATTTCTTGATTCGGTGTGCGGTGGAGCTGGGCACGATGCGATTGATGATTTCTGCATTGATCAACATGTGTGGGAACGGTATCCGCCGACATATCTTTGGCAATGCGCCGACGATGATGTCGTATCGCCCGGCAATCTCGGAAAGATGGTTGACGCACTGGATGCGGCTGGGGTGCACCACGAGGAGATTGTGTATCCAGAAGGAGGACATGCGTTAATGAAACCTCATGCGCCGGAAACTGATCACTGGTGCTCGGGTGTCATTGAGTTCCTTAAGGGCTATCTCGGCTAAGTAAAATACACGCCGCCCTTTTGCCCATGTGACTCTGGTGCGTGTTGTTTGCGGTATTGACTCCATCAAAAGACGGCTAATGTTCTAGAATGTTTATATAGTCACATTTACGAACAGGAGCGAACATGCATATCTACTCTGTTACCGATCCCGAGTTCAAGTCCTACGGCCGCGTGTGGGACGACGTACCCTCCAGCCTGACAGCTCCGCTTGTCGAGGCACTTTCCGCCACGCCCATTCCCGAGGGTAGCAAGTATGTGGCCTCCGCGCCCGAGCTGGAACAGGTCGAAGGTGCCGACACGCTCGGTCTGCTCATGTACGGCGGCCGCCCCTTCCAGCTGGGCTGGTGCAACGGCCGTAACACGAAGCTCAACTGCCTGGAGTATCACCGCGCCAGCGAGTTCAACCTGGGCGCCCGCGATTTTATCCTGCTGCTGGCCAAGCGCGAGCAGATCGTCGACGGCAAGCTCGATACCGCGCAGGTCAAGGCCTTCCGCGCGCCGGCCGGCACGCTCGTCGAGGTCTACGCCACGACGCTGCACTACACGCCGTGCATGGTCGACGACGGTGGCTTCCAGGTAATGGTAGCGCTGCCTGCCGGCACCAATGGTCCGCGTCCCGAGGCCGCTGCCAACATGTCCGCCGCCGGCGACAGCTACTGCTACTGGAAGGCCGACAAGTGGGTCCTCTGCCACGCCGATAGTCCCAAAGCAGCCGAGGGCGGCTACGTAGGCCTAACCGGCAAAAACCTCGACATCACCTGCGACTAGCGCTTCGTCTCAATCCTGTAACATCTAGCAGCCAAAATCGTCTCTACCTGTTACAGAACGAGACAAACTGCAGGGGGCTGCCCGAAAATCTCAATCTGTAACACCAGGCTCGGTTTTGACGGTCTAACTGTTACAGACCGAGACAAACCGGTCAAAACCATCACAAAGGTGCCTGTCCCCTTCGTGGTGGTTTTCCTACAGCTGACTGCGCAGGTAGTCAGCCATATAAGGAACAGCGAAGCGCACGTACCCGCGGCGGGCCTGTTCGATTACGCCGGCGTCGATAAGGCGCCGGCGATACTTTTGTGCGTAGTCGGGTGTGACCGACATGCGCTCGGCTACATCAGAAATGCGCGACACGGTGTCTTCGTCATCCGCCATTGCGGCAAGAAACGCAACGTCTTGGTCCGAGAGCGCGGCGAGCGTCGTCTCGCACACATCGTTTTCGAAATCGACCTTTGACGCCTCGATGGCTCCGTCGACTAGCTCTCGTGTTGCGCGTTCTCCTGCCTGGCAACGATTGGCGATGTTGTAACCGATGAGCTGCAACATGTAGGGCGAGCCCTGGGTTGCGCGAGCGGCATCTAGTCGAAGATCGCTTGGGATATCAAGGTCGAGTTCTTCGAAAGCCCGCTGGTAATAGGTGTCGACGTCTCCGACTGAAAGCGGTTCGAGTGTGACTTTGCGAGCGCGGTTGAGAAACGTCAGCACGCGGTCATTGAGCGTCGCCGAGACCGCTCCCGGAAGGCCCGCCATAACGAGTGCGACGTTGAGTCTCTCGCCGACGAGTTCTTGATAAGCGGTGACGAGTTGTCTGATCTCGGGCGAATTAGCCTGAAGCTCATCGATGAGGATGAGGATGCCATGTCCTTGCTCGGTTAGTTTGCGCGCCAGTTGCGTGAGCTTGAACTGGAAACTCTTGGTTTCCTGCACATCGCGCGTGAACTCAAGGCCGGCTGAGAAACCGAAGACGCTCAGGCTGCCGCCCGTGAGTTTAGGGAGATGGCGTTTGTTGGCATAGGGCTCGCCCGCCTCTTGGATTTTTTCAACAATGCGCTCGAGCATGTCCTCGGAGGCAACGGTGGGCGTGGCGACGACGAAGCCAAGCTTGCGAGCGCGATCGGCGAGCTCCCACAGGAGAACCGTCTTGCCGCTTCCTCGCTGGCCGAGCATGAGCATGGCGCGGTCTCGATTGCCCGGCTCCTGTTCAAGGCCGGAGATGAATGTTGAAATTACATTTCCTCGCCCAACGAGATAGGATGGGCGATTTCCAAATGAAGGGGAGAAGATGGTTTCAGTCATAAGTCTCCTTTCCTTTTTTTCCTATTTTTTCCTTTTTTTCCTATTCAGTCAAATTGACTACTGGTCGAGGGCGGCTTCAGGGGGGCTCATCGAAAAGAACCTCGACATCAACGAAGACCGGGACCTTCTGTCTCGTTCTGTAACATCTAGCAGGCTAAATCGTCTTTTCCTGTTACAGAACGAGACAAACTGCAGGGGGCTGCCCGAAAATCTCGATCTGTAACACCAGGCTCGGTTTTAACGGTCTAACTGTTACAGATTGAGACAAACCGGCGGAGCGGACTATCTCTCGGGTCCAAACCACCACAAAGGTGCCTGTCCCCTTTGTGGCGGTTGGGTATCAGAAAGTGTCAGGCTCGGGCGGCTGCTGGGCGCCTGCGTGCGAAAAGAAGTGTCGACCTGCGTTGTTGTCGTTGAGCGGCGTCCCGTTTGCGGGGATACTGAAGCCACGACAAGCAGCGTATGAAAGGATCGATGCATGGCTTTCCGTAATGACTTCCTGTGGGGCGGCGCGACGGCTGCCAACCAGTGCGAGGGCGCCTACAACGTGGACGGCCGCGGCCTGGCCAACGTGGACGTGGCCCCGCACGGCTCCGAGCGCTACGCGGTGGTCTCGGGCCAGCGCAAGATGCTCGACTTCGAGGATGGCTATTACTATCCCGCGCAGACCGGCATCGATTTTTACCATCACTACAAGGAGGACATCGCCCTCTTTGCCGAGATGGGCTTTAAGACCTTCCGCATGAGCCTGGCCTGGACCCGCATCTTCCCCAACGGCGACGAGGCCGAGCCCAACGAGGCTGGTCTGGCCTTTTACGAGGACGTGTTCCGCGAGTGCCAGGCGCACGGCATCGAGCCGCTCGTGACCATCACGCACTTCGACTGCCCGATTCACCTCATCAAGGAGTACGGCGGCTGGCGCAACCGCAAGCTCATCGACTTCTACAAGAACCTTGCGGCCACGATCTTTACCCGCTACAAGGGCCTGGTGAAGTCCTGGCTTACCTTCAACGAGATCAATATGATCTTGCACCTGCCGTTTATGGGTGCCGGACTGGTCTTTGAGGAGGGCGAGAACAAGGAGGCCGTCGAGTACCTGGCCGCCCACAACGAGCTCGTCGCCAGCGCTTGGGCAACCAAGATCGCCCACGAGATCGACCCCGAGGTCAAGATTGGCTGCATGCTCGCTGCAGGTAGCTACTACCCCTACAGCTGCCGTCCGGGCGATGTGCGCCAGGCGCAGCTCGACAATCAGGACAACTACTTCTTCGTCGACGTCCAGAGCCGCGGCTACTACCCGGCCTATGCCGTCAAGAAGCTCGAGCGTCTGGGTATCGATGTGGGCATGACCGACGAGGACCGCGAGATCCTGGCCGCCAACACCGTCGACTTCATCAGCTTTAGTTATTACAGCACCCGTTGCTCCGCCGGTGCCGATAACCCCGATGTCGAGCGCACCCAGGGCAACGCCTTCGCCGGCGCCAAGAATCCC
>JAXKFZ010000015.1:0-5173 GCA_036550635.1 Collinsella sp.
AACGGGCCGCCCGCTGTTTAAGTTTGCTGCTCTACAGTCCTGCGCAAGACGGAAAGCACATTAAGTGCTTTCCTTTGCGTGCGGAACTCGCGACAAACTTAAACAGCGGGCGGCCCGTTCCGGGAATCCGACGTGCTCGTCGGGGCAACGTTCCTCACCAAAAAAGACCCGCTCCCCTGTTGGGAAGCGGGTCTTTGGAAGGGCGGTTAACGTACTAGGAAATTACTCCTCGTCGTTGTCCTTGGCCTCTTCGGCGTCGTCGGTGTCCACAAGCTGGTTGAGCAGCTCGTCGAGGGAAGCCATGTCCTCGTTGATGGCACCGTTGGCGGGAGCCTTCTTGTCGTCGATCGGGGCGCCCAGGAGCTCCTCGTCGGCGTCGGCGTGATGCGTCGGAGCGGAGGTACCCAGCAGGATATCGTCCGGACCGTCGGGGCTAAAGACCATCTGCAGCAGTTGCGAGAGGTCTTCCTCGTCGGCAACGTCGTCGTTGTTCTCGAGGATGTAGAGCAGATCGTGGGCCTCGAGGCCGTCACGGAGCTCCTCGATCGCCTTGGCACCGATGCCATCGATGCGCAGCAGATCCTCCTCGGACTTGCCGACCAGGTCGCCGACCGTCTCGATGCCAACCTCGCTGAACTTGTTGGTCCAGCGCTGCGACACGCCCAGGTCGTCGAACAGGTACAGACGAGCTTTCTCGGCGGAGATGGTGTGGCCGTTGCGGGTGAACGAACCGTCAGCACCACCGAACTCGTCGTAGCCGGCCCAGTCGAGCTGCTGCGGGAGCTGCTCGTCCAGGTCCTTGAGCTCCACAGGAGCCCACTCGGGCAGCGACTTGGCGTTGGGCGAAGCCGGGCCGTCGATGTCCACGTAGCCGTCGGCCGTGCGATACGTCAGCTTGGCGTTGGCGTACGGCTTGAGGCCGGTACCAGCCGGGATCTTCTTACCGACGATGACGTTGGACTTAAGGTCGAGCAGGTGGTCGACCTTCCCCTCGATGGCAGCCTCGGTAAGGACGCCGGCGGTACGGATGAACGAAGCGCTCGACAGCCAGGAGTCGATGTTGGACGCAACCTTGAGCGTACCCAGGATGACGGGCTCGGCCACAGGAGCCTGACCGCCCAGACGGGCAACGCGCTCGACCTCGTCGGCGAACTCATAACGGTCGACGTACTGACCAAGCAGGTACTTGGAGTCACCGGGGTTGGTGATCTGAACGCGACGCAGCATCTGACGTGCGAGCACCTCGATGTGCTTGTCGTTCAGGTCGACGCCCTGGCTGGTGTAGACGTCCTTGACGCTCTCGACGAAGGTGTGCATCGTCGACTCGATGTCGGTCAGCTTGCGCAGGTTGCGGAAGTTGACGAAGCCCTTGGTGATCTGGTCGCCGGCGCGAACCTCGCAGCCGTCCTCGATCTCAGGCATAAAGCGCACCGAAGCGGGGACGCGGCGCTCGTCGAGGACACGGGTGTGGTCCTCGGAGTCGGTGAGCGTCAGCACGTACTCGGACTTCTCGGGCTTAATCGAGAGGTGACCGGAGTACGGAGCCAGCTCGGCCTCGCGACCCAGGATCTTCTCGTTGACGTTGCCGACGATATCGAACATACGGCTGACCGTAGGCAGACCCTGCGTAATATCGTCGACGCCAGCGACGCCGCCGGAGTGAATGGTACGCATCGTAAGCTGCGTACCGGGCTCGCCGATGGACTGGGCGGCAATAATGCCGACCGCGGTACCGATGGCGACCGGACGACGGGTGGAAAGATCCCAGCCGTAGCACTTCTGGCACACGCCGTACTTGGAGCGGCAGGTGAGCAGCGCGCGAAGCTTGACCTTCTTGAGGCCCGCATCGACCATCTTCTGGATGTCGGCGACCTTCTCGATGTAGCCGTCCTGCTCAAAGAGCACGGTGCCATCGGGAGCCACGACGTCCTCAATGAAGCAACGGCCGACAAGGTCGGTGTTGAGGTCGGTGGTGCCGGGGATGATGAGGTTGTAGGTGACGCCCTCGTGCGTACCGCAGTCCTCCTCGCGGACGATGACGTCCTGGGCCACGTCGACCAGACGACGGGTCAGGTAACCAGAGTCCGAGGTGTGGGATGCGGTATCGACCAGGCCCTTACGGGCGCCGTAGGTCGAAATGAAGTACTCGAGCGGCAGCAGGCCCTCGCGGAAGTTCGCCTTAATGGGAAGGTCGATCGTCTCGCCGGACATGTCTGCCATCAGGCCACGCATGCCGCCGAGCTGACGCAGCTGGGTCTTAGAACCACGGGCGCCGGAGTCGGCCATCATGTACAGCGGGTTCTCCTCGTCGAACATGTCGAGCATGAGTGCTGCGACCTTGTCGGTACAAGCGGTCCACTCGTTAACGACTTCGATGTGGCGCTCCGTCTCGTTGATGAAGCCCTCCTCGAAGTACTCGTTGATCTGGTCGACGTTGGCCTGGGCGCGATCGAGCAGCTCCTGCTTCTCGGCAGGGATGAGAGCGTCCCACACCGAGATGGTGAGGCCGGCGCGGGTAGCGTAGTGGAAGCCGGAGTACTTGATGGCGTCGAGGATCGGACCGACCTTGGCCTCGGGATAGCGATCGCAGCAGTCCGCAACCAGCTTGGCCACGTCGCCCTTGACCATCTTGTAGTTCATGAACTCATAGTCTTCGGGCAGGCACTGGCGGTTGAAGATGATGCGGCCGATAGAGGTCTCGAAGCGCGCGGTCTTGTTGCCGGTGACGTCGTAGTCGACGAACTCGTTCTTGCCGTTCTTGACGCGGAAGATACGGGTGCCGTCCTCGTTGATGACGTTGGCATCGGCAGCGGACACGCGGACCTGGATCTTGGCCTGCATGTCGACCTCGGAGCGGCAGTCATAGGCGTGCAGCGCGTCGTCGAAGCTCGAGAACACGTGGTTCTCGCCCGGCAGGCCCTCGCGAACCTGGGTGAGGTAGTACACACCAATGATCATGTCCTGCGAAGGGATGTTAACCGGCTTGCCGGATGCCGGCGAGCGCAGGTTGTTCGCAGAGAGCATGAGCACGCGAGCCTCGGCCTGAGCCTGGCTGGACAGCGGCACGTGGACAGACATCTGGTCGCCGTCGAAGTCGGCGTTGAAGGGCGAGCAGACCAGCGGATGCAGGTGGATAGCCTTGCCCTCGACCAGCACCGGCTCAAAGGCCTGGATGGACAGACGGTGCAGGGTCGGTGCACGGTTGAGCAGCACGACGCGGCCGTCGATGACCTCTTCGAGGATATCCCACACAAAGGTGGCACCGCGGTCGATAGCGCGCTTGGCGCCCTTGATGTTCTCGACCTTGCCAAGCTCGACCAGGCGCTTCATGACGAAGGGCTTGAAGAGCTCCAGCGCCATGGTCTTGGGCAGACCGCACTGGTGCAGCAGCAGCTTGGGGTCGGTAACGATGACCGAACGGCCGGAGTAGTCGACACGCTTGCCCAGCAGGTTCTGACGGAAACGACCCTGCTTGCCCTTGAGGGCCTCGGCGAGCGACTTGAGCGGGCGACCGCCACGGCCAGAGACCGGGCGACCACGACGGCCGTTGTCGAACAGGGCGTCCACGGACTCCTGGAGCATGCGCTTCTCGTTGTTCACGATGATCGCAGGGGCGTCCAGGTCGAGCAGGCGCTTGAGTCGGTTGTTACGGTTGATCACGCGACGGTACAGGTCGTTGAGGTCGGACGCGGCGAAGCGGCCGCCGTCAAGCTGGACCATCGGGCGCAAATCGGGCGGAATGACCGGAATGACGTCCAGGATCATGTTCGCGGGGCTGTTGCCGCCCTTCAGGAAGGCGTCAACGACCTCGAGGCGCTTAACGGCCTTCTCGCGCTTCTGCTTCTGGGAGTCCTCGTCGGCGATGATGGCCTTGAGCTTCTCGGCCTCGGAAGGGAGGTCGATGGCAGCGAGCAGGTCGCGGACGGCCTCGGCACCCATGCCACCCTTGAAGTACATGGAGTAGTAACGGGTCATCTCGCGGAACAGCGGCTCATCGGAAATGAGGTCGCGCTCGCTGAGCTTCATGAAGGCGTTGAAGGCGTCCGTGCGGAGCTGCTTCTCGTCCTTGCACTCTTCCTCGATGTCGACGATGCCAGAGGCGATCTCCTCGGGGGTCAGCGGCTCCTCGTCGGAGAACTCGTCAAAGTTCTCGGGGTTGCCCTGCTCCTTGAGGGACTCGATCTGGCGGGCGCACTCGGCATCGATCTCTTCCAGATCGGCGGCGAGCTCCTCGCGCAGGTCGTCAGCGTCGGCCTCGCGAGCCTCGTAGTCGACCTCGGTGATGATGTAGCTGGCAAAGTACAGAACCTTCTCGAGGTCCTTGGACTTGATGTCGAGCATACGGCTCATCGGGAAGCTCGTGGGGCTCTTGAAGTACCAGATGTGGGACACGGGAGCGGCGAGCTCGATGTGGCCCATGCGGTCGCGACGCACCTTGGCCGAGGTGACCTCGACGCCGCAGCGCTCGCAGACGATGCCCTTAAAGCGGATGCCCTTGTACTTGCCGCAGGAGCACTCCCAGTCCTTGGCGGGACCGAAGATCTTCTCGCAGAACAGGCCGTCCTTCTCGGGCTTGAGGGTACGGTAATTGATGGTCTCCGGCTTCTTGACCTCACCGTGCGACCAGGAACGGATCTGGTCGGCGGAGGCAAGGGAGATCTTTACCGAGTCAAAATCAGTAGCTTCGAAATCTGCCACAGTCAACTACTCCTTATCAGTGGTCGTGGCGGCGACAGCCTCGGGTGCCTCGGCGGTCTCGGCATCCTCGGCCGCGACGTCGGCGTCAACGCCGGCGAGCGCTGCCAGGTCGTCGAGAGCGGAGGTCTCCTCGGCGGTCACAGGGGCGGAGGCGTCCTCGTCGGCATCGTGCATGGGCTCGATGTCCAGTGCGAGGGAGCGAATCTCCTTGACGAGAACCTTGAAGGACTCGGGGATACCCGGGACAGGAACGTTCTCGCCCTTGACGATGGACTCGTAGGTCTTGACGCGGCCCACGGTATCGTCGGACTTGACGGTCAGGATCTCCTGCAGGACGTTGGAAGCACCGTATGCGTACAGTGCCCAAACTTCCATCTCGCCGAAGCGCTGGCCGCCGAACTGAGCCTTGCCGCCCAGCGGCTGCTGGGTAACCAGGCTGTAAGGGCCGGTCGAACGGGCGTGGATCTTGTCGTCG
>JAXKFZ010000121.1:0-1557 GCA_036550635.1 Collinsella sp.
ATAACCGGGGTTGGGAACAACGCGGGTCGCATCGGCGCTATCGCCAGCCTGCGCGGAACCGTAGCCGCCCATCACGGTTGTCTTGTCCTGATCCATGCAACGATTCCTTTCCGTCGCGCGTGAGCCTCAAGTTATCCATGCATTCTACCCGCGCAAAAGCCTATGATGGGCAGAGTCCGTCGGTATCTACAAGACATGCGCGGGCCTAAGGATCAAAAAGCCCCGCCGGGCCTTGTGGGCACGGCGGGGCGGACAAGCAGCTATGGACAGCAGGCTTAAAACAGGCCGGTGATGTTGCCGTCGTTGTCGACGTCGATGTTCTCGGCCGCGGGGACCTTGGGCAGGCCCGGCATGGTCAGAACACTGCCAGTCAGTGCGACCACAAAGTGGGCACCGGCGGAAACCTTGAGCTCACGCACCGTGATACGGAAGTTCTCGGGAGCGCCCAGGGCCTTGGCGTTGTCGCTAAAGCTGTACTGCGTCTTGGCGACGCACACCGGCAGGTTGCCAAAGCCATTCTCGCGCAGCTCGGCGAGCTGGCGCTTGGCGGCCGACGTAAAGTCAACGCCGTCGGCGCGGTAGACCTTGGTGGCAACGGCCTCGAGGGCATCAGCGACATCAGCGCCGTCCTCATAGGCAAACTTGAGCTCGCTCGGCTGTTCAATCAGACGCATGACCTCATCGGCCAGGTCGAGCGCGCCCTCGCCGCCCTTGGCCCAGACCTCGGAAAGCTTAACGTTGACGCCGAGCTTCTGGCATTCGGACTCGATGAGAGCAAGCTCGGCCTCGGTGTCCGTCGGGAAACGGTTGATGGCGACCACGCAGGGCAGACCATAAACGTTCTGGATGTTGTCGACATGACGCAGCAGGTTGGGCATGCCAGCCTTGAGTGCCTCGAGGTTCTCCTCGTTGAGGTCGGCCTTGGCGACGCCACCGTTGTACTTCAGCGCACGAGCGGTCGCGACGACCACGACGGCGCTGGGGCGAACGCCCGTCATGCGGCACTTGATGTCGAGGAACTTCTCGGCACCCAGATCGGCACCAAAGCCGGCCTCGGTAATGGCGACATCGCCAAAGCGCATCGCCATACGCGTGGCCATGATAGAGTTGCAGCCGTGGGCAATGTTGGCGAAGGGACCGCCGTGGACAAACGCGGGCGTGCCCTCGAGCGTTTGCACCAGGTTGGGCTTGAGCGCGTCTTTAAGCAACGCGGCCATGGCACCCTGGGCCTTAAGGTCGCGGGCACGGACGGGCTCGCCGGCAAAGCTATAGCCGACGACAATCTCACCCAATCTTTCCTTGAGGTCGCTGATGCTCGTAGACAGGCACAGGATTGCCATGACCTCAGAGGCGACGGTGATATCGAAGCCGTCCTCGCGCGGCACGCCCTGAGCCTTACCGCCAATGCCGTCGATGACGTGGCGCAGCTGACGGTCGTTCATATCGACGACGCGCTTCCAAGTGATGCGCTTAACGTCAATACCGAGCTGATTGCCCTGCTGGATGTGGTTATCAAGCATGGCGGCCAGCAGGTTGTTGGCAGCACCGATAGCGTGG
>JAXKFZ010000122.1:0-2633 GCA_036550635.1 Collinsella sp.
CCTTGAAACAAGGCACACCTCAAATGGCTGGGTAGCTCAGTTGGTAGAGCAGAGGACTGAAAATCCTCGTGTCAGGGGTTCGATTCCCTTCCCCGCCACCTTGAATTGACTAGGACCTCTGCAAAGGGGTCCTTTTCTTTTTGTAGCGCCCGCGGGTTATGTGGACCCGCGGAAAATGCATCCCATTATTGAACGAAAGAATGGGATGCGCTTTCCGGCGCCTGCCCTCGGCGTGTATGCGCACTCGGTACGTCATCTTGGCCCCGCTCGCCCCAGACATTCCTCCCGCTTTTGCGCCACTTTACAGACCGTTCGGTCGTCTGTCCGCACGCGCGGGTATACTCAAAACGATACTTTTCCTATGCAATACGATGCAGGCTCGGCCTGCACGATCCGAAGGGGGCAGTGATGGAGAGGATACTCGGCGTTAATCTCTCTGGCTGGTTTATTCCCGAGCCTTGGGTTACCCCGTCGCTATACGCGGCGACCGGTGCATCCAACGCGGCCGAGCTGCAGGAGGCCATGGGCACCGCCGCCTATAACGAGCGCATGCGCCGTCATTACGAGACGTTTGTGAGCGAGGATGATTTCCGTCGCATGGCGCAGATCGGCCTCAACGCCGTGCGCCTGCCGGTGCCTTGGTATGCCTTTGGCTCACAGGAGTCCGATGCCTCCTACATCTCGGTTGTCGATTACATCGACCGCGCGATTGAGTGGGCTGCCAAGTACAACATTCGCGTGCTGCTTGACCTGGCGACTGTGCCCGGTGGCCAGGGCGATTCCAACGATTCGCCCGCCACGCCGGAGGCTGTTGCCGAGTGGCATTCGTCCACTAACGGCCGCCATGTCGCACTCGACGTGCTCGAGCGCTTGGCCGAGCGTTACGGCGAGGCCGAGAGCCTGCTGGGCATTGAGCTGCTGGATACGCCGCAGATGAGTGTCCGCAAGAGTCTTTTTGCCATGACGGATGGCATTCCGGCTCACTACCTGCGCAATTTCTATCGCGATGCCTACGAGCTCGTCCGTTCGTATATGCCCGAGGATAAGATCGTCGTCTTTTCGTCTTCGGGGCATCCCAGCGAGTGGAAGCATTTTATGCGCGGCGCCAAGTACAAGAACGTCTACATGGACCTTCACCTGTACCATTACCGCGACGAGTATGCGCTCGATATCACGAGCCCCCGCGGGCTGACGACGGCGATTTCGCGTAACAAGCGCGAGCTTAAAGAGGCGATTTCAACTGGGTTCCCCGTGCTGGTGGGCGAATGGTCGGGCGCGGCGATCTTTGCCAACTCGTCGGTTACGCCCGAGGGCCGCAATGCCTACGAGCGCGTGTTTATCGCCAACCAGCTGGCTTCGTTTGCGCCGGCTGCCGGTTGGTTCTTCCAAACGTGGAAGACCGAGAAGCGCATTGCAGCATGGGACGCCCGCGCGGCGCTCGGTACGCTCGAGCGCGGCATGATTGAATAGGTTGATATGACGCAAAACAGCGCCCATACGGGCAAACTCTATGTGGTCGGCACGCCCATCGGCAACCTGGGCGACCTGTCCCCGCGCGTTGGCGAGGCCTTTGCCGCTGCCGATGTCATCTGCTGCGAAGACACGCGTGTGACGTCAAAGCTGCTGATGCACCTGGGCATTTCCAAGCCGCTTGTCCGTTGCGACGAGAATGTGATCGCCAGCCGCGCCGCCGGCCTGGTCGACCGTCTGCTGGCGGGGGAGACCCTCGCCTTTGCCTCGGACGCCGGCATGCCGAGCGTGTCCGATCCCGGCCAGGCGCTGGTCGAGGCGGCGCGTGAGGCCGATGTGCCCGTCGAAGTTATTCCCGGGCCCTCTGCTTGCGTCACGGCGCTCGTTTCGTCCGGCATTCCCTGCGAGCATTTTTTCTTCGAGGGCTTTTTGGGTCGAAAGCACGGCGACCGCGTGCGCCGTTTGCAGCGCCTTGCCGTGGTGCCCGGCGCGCTCATCTTCTACGAGTCTCCACATCGCATCGTGGCGACGCTCGAGGCCGTGGCGGAGGTCTTTCCCCAGCGTGAGGTTGCCGTCTGCCGCGAGCTCACCAAGCTGCACGAGGAAGTCTTGCGCGGGCCCGCTGCCCAGCTTGCCGAGGAGCTGCGTGCTCGCGGCGAGGTAAAGGGCGAGATTGCGCTGGTCATCGCGCCGCCGAGCGAGGGTGAGGAGGCCGGTATCGTGCCGGTTGGCGCCGCGGCAGCGGATCCCGACGAGGCCCTGCGCGAGGATATCCGCGCCGCGCTCGAGGAGGGGGAGCCCGCGTCTGCGGTGGCCAAGCGCCTGTCTCAGAAGTATTCGCGCCGCAAGCGCGATGTCTATGCCATGGTGCTCGATATGCAATAGATGGAGGATATCCAGCCCTTGCGCTAGAATCATCCTCTGTATGCAACGTTTTACTGGAGGACAAACCCCATGGATCAAAGCAAGCCTTCGTTCTTTATCACGACGCCCATCTACTACGTCAACGCCGATCCGCACCTGGGCACGGCTTATTCCACCATCATCGCCGACGTTCAGGCTCGCTATCGCCGCTCCGCCGGCTATAACGTCAAGTTCCTGACCGGCATGGACGAGCACGGCGAGAAGGTCGCCGAGGCCGCAGCCAAGCACAACATGACGCC
>JAXKFZ010000123.1:0-10910 GCA_036550635.1 Collinsella sp.
AGCGCCTCGGCGACCTTGGACAGGATCTTGAGGTGCGTGGTTCCAGCCTGAGCGCCCGGGATGAGCAGGGCGATGGCAACGTTGACGGGAGCGCCGTCCATGGTGTCCCAACCGGTCACGCCGGACTCGTCCTTGACGACGATGACGGCAGCCTCGGTAATGGCGTCGGACTTGGCATGCGGGATGGCGAAGCCCTCCATCATGCCCGTGGTGCCCTCGGCCTCGCGGGCCAGGAAGGCGTTCATCACGGCGTCGGCGTCGCTGGCGATACCGGCCTTGACAGCCTGGTTGGAAACGAAGCTCAGAGCCTCGTCACGAGAAGCGAAGTCCTCGGCGACAAAGACGTTCTCGACCTTCACGAAGTCAGCAGCCTCGGCCTTGGGGGCCTCGACGGCAGCGGCCTTGGGGGCCTCAACCGGCTTGGTTGCAGGAGCGGGCTTCTGGTTCTTCTCGAAGTCGTACTTCTTGAAAGCCACGAACAGGATGCCACCGACCACGGCGCCGATGAGGATCGCGAGGACCCACAGCGGACCGTTCTCGACAACGGGCAGGACCAGGAAGCCGCCGTGAGGCGCCGGATCGTGAACGTTGAAGAAGATGGTCAAGATGGAAGCGATGGAAGAACCGAGCATCATGATGGGCATAACGGGCCAGATGTTCTTGGTCATGAACGGAATGGCGCCCTCGGTGATGTGGGTGCAACCAAGGATGAGGTTGACGATACCGGCGTCATGATCCTCCTGGCTGAAGTACTTCTTGCCGACAACGACGGCGAAGGTGGTGATCAGCGGCGGAACGATGCAAGCGGCGGAGACGGCAGCCATGAAGTTGGTGCCGAAGTTGTAGGTCTCGGTGCCGACGCCAGCTTCGAGAGCGGTACCGAGCAGGAAGGTGCCAGTAGCGTAAGCAGCCTTGTTGACCGGGCCGCCCATATCAAAGGCGCACATGCAGCCGATGGCCAGGCCAAGGATCACCGGACCGGAGTTACCGAGGCTCTGCAGGAAATCCATCATGCCCTGGTTAATGGCAGCCATGGGGCCGGAAATACCAAGCATGACCAGACCGACGATGGCGGTAGAGCACAGCGGATACAGGAAGATTGCCTTCAGGCCATTAAGGCTCGCAGGAATTTTAGAGAAAACCTTCTCGAGCAGCAGGATGACATAGCCAGCGAGGAAGCCGCCGACGATGCCGCCTAGGAAGCCAAAGCCCACACCTGCGCCACCGGCGTCGATCATGCCGGTATCGGCGTTAACAGGCAAGCCCTGGATGGCAATCATACCGGCGACGAAACCGGGGACGAGCGCCGGGCGCTTGCCGATGGACTCGGCGATGTAAGCGGAGAGCACCGGAACCATGAGGTTCATGGCGATACCGCCGATAATCTTGAGCATCGCGGCAAAGCTGTTGTAGTCGGCAGCCGTCGAATCAAAGGACGTGATGCCCCACAGGAACGAAATGGCGGTCAGAACACCACCGGCAACGACGAAGACCAGCATGTGGCTGACGCCGTTCATGAGGTGCTTGTAGATGACGTGACCGATGGACTCCTTCTCCTCGACCTCGTCCTCGACATCAGCGGCAGCGGCAACCGTGTCGTCGCCCTTGGCGGCGAGCGCGCGGTCAATCAGCTTACCGGCGGCCTCAACGGACAGGGCCTTGGAAACACCAACGGAAACCATGGGCTTGCCGGCGAAACGCTCAGCCTGGACATCCTTGTCGGCTGCGACGACGACGGCCTTGGCACCAGCGATCTCACTCTTGGTGAGCTCGTTCTCGACACCGACCTGGCCATGAGTCTCGACCTTAATGGTCAGACCGCGCTCGGCAGCTGCCTTCTCCAGCGCCTCCTTAGCCATGAAGGTGTGCGCAATGCCGGTCGGGCAACCGGTCGCGGCGATGATGTCAAACTTAGCCATGTGTCCCTCCTTCTTGAGTACAGCGCCCGCGGGCGCTCCCCTACACGCGCTTCAATGCGCGTTTTTCCACAACTGAAAGATACCAACCTACCGTCCGCGTGAGAAGAGACAAGGTGCAATTCTCCGGTGAAAGGTTCTTTCATAACCGTAAACGGTAGGTGAAAGTTTACCATCAACACTTGAAACAGCAAGGTGTATCTTGTAATTGAAAATGCCCGTATACTATGGCATTGCAAATCGAGTTAGATTTTCATGCCAACCAGGAGCCATCCATGACCGATAGTAGCAAGAGCGCACTTTCCCTCATTAGTACCCATCAGGGATACAGCGAGTCCGAGCAGCGCATTGTCGACTATATATTGGAGCACCAGTCCGAGGCGCCACGCCTCACGGCGGCTCAGCTCTCGCGCGCCGCTGCCACGTCCGAAGCGACCGTTTCGCGCTTCTGCCGCAAGCTGGGCTTTGGTAGCTTCCGCAGCTTTCAGTTTTCGTTGGCGAGGGATTTGGAAAGCCAGCGCAACGAGGGCCTGACCGACGAGGTCTCGCTCGACAATATGGAGCAGAGCCTCAAGAACATCCTGGCTGCCAAGGTAAGCGAGCTTAATGCGACCATCGACGGAATCGACCACGATACGCTGGCGGCTGTTGTGCATGCCTTTAAGCATGCAGGGGTTATTGAGTTTGCAGCTGTGGGCAATACGAACGCGGTCGCGCTCGATGCGACGTTTAAGTTTTCGCAGCTGGGCCTGCGCTGCATGGCGAGCACCATTAGCGAGACATCAATCGGCTTTGCGCTCACGTTACGCCCGGGTGACGTCATCGTGCTCATCTCAAACTCTGGCAAATCGCGCCGACTGAATCGCATGGCAAAAGCGGCTCGCAACTGCGGCGCAACCGTAGTCGTCATCAGCAGTGACAGCAAATCCCCACTTGCGCGCCTCGCCGACTACACCTTTAATACCGTCAATCACGAAGCGTTGCTGACAACGGGTGACTTCGCGTTCTCCAAGATCAGCGCCACGATGATCATCGAAGTCATCTACAACTTCCTGCTGCCCGAGATTAAAGACGCGCGTGAGCATATCAGCTACTACGAGGAGCTCATCCAGCCGGATAAGGTTGTGGAGTAAAACGCGTAGTGGGACAAAAATTTCAGTCTATTTTGTCCCACCAACACCGCTGATACGACCTAACCTCGAGCTTCTTCGAGCATCTGCTTTGCGTGGGCCAAGCTTGCCTCGGACTGATCGCCGCTCAACATGCGGGCGATCTCGGCAGTACGCGCTTCGCCGGTTACCTCGCCCAAATGCGTCTGGGGAACATCGCCCGGTTCCTTGCTGACGACATAATGCTTGTCAGCCATGACGGCGACCTGCGCCAAGTGGGTTACGACAATCACCTGATGCGTAGCGGCGAGATCTGCCAGCACGCCCGCGAGCGCACGCGCCGTGGAGCCACCGACACCAGCATCGACCTCGTCAAACACCAGCGTATCGACACCGTCCGCGTTACCGAGGACAACCTTACTTGCCAGCATGACGCGGCTGAGCTCGCCGCCCGACGCAATTCGACGCAGGGGGCGCGGCGTCAAACCGGCACCGCTGCGGTATAGCAGCTCGTAGCTCGAAGGACCAACGGGCGTCCACTCAGCACGGGGAAGATCACGCGACTCCCAGACGAGCTCGGCGCTGCCCATCTCCAGGCGAGCCATCTGGCGGCCCACCTCGTGGCAGAAGCGCGGAGCCGCCGTATTGCGTGCACGCTTAAGCGCCTTGGCGGCGGCGAACAGTTCATGCTCTGCTGCGCCAAGCGCTTCACGCGCCTTCTTGATCTGCTCATCACCATCGTCTACCAGCGACAACAGCTCTTGCGAGCGATCGCGCATGGCAAAAACATCGTCCATAGTGGGACCCCACTGACGCAACAGACCCTTGAGGTCGGAATACCGCTCACGCATGCGAGCGAGCTCGCGCGGGTCGAAGGCGATGCCATCGCGATAGGCACGAAGCTCGTTCGCGCAATCCTCAAGGGAGATACAGGCATCCGATAGTGCATCGGCAATGTCGCCGAGTTTGCGATCGACGGTAGCCATTCGGGAAAGCTCTGCCACGGCGCTGTTCACGGCATCGAGCGCTCCCCCTTCGGCGGCAAGCGATGCATGGGCATCGTTAGCCGTGGCAACCAGTACCTCGGCATGTTCGGAGCGCGGCAGCAGCTTCTCGAGTTCCTCATACTCACCCGGCTTGGGGTCGACCTCGCCGATGCGCTCGAGGGCAAAGCGCGCCTCCTCGACGCGGCTCCCCTGCGCACGCGAGGCCTCTTCGACACGTCGAACCTCCTTGGCGGCAGCCCGCGAAGCCTTAAAGCAGGCGCGGTACGCATCCAGCGCCTCGAGCGCAGAGCGTCCCGCCCACGCATCGACCATCGCAACGTGATGCGCCGGATCGAGTAAGCGCTGGTGCTCGTGCTGGCCGCACAGATCCATCATCACGCCGACGCGCTCCGAAAGCTCGCGCACGCTGGCGATGCGGCCGTCAATCTTGACGCGGCTGCGGCCCTCGGCGGAAAGGCTGCGCTGGACCGTGAAGCCTTCCGTGTCGTGCGGGCCGTCAAACAGGCGCGCCTCGACGCTCGCCAGCGCCTCGCCCTCGCGCACCGTCGACGAATCCGCGCGCTCACCCAAAATAAGCTTGAGGGCCGAGAGCAGCGCGGTCTTGCCGGCGCCGGTCTCGCCGGTCAGGACAGTCAGGCCGGCACTCGGCACCAGCGTCGCCTCGCGAATGAGTGCAATGTTAGAAACCTGCATCTCATCGATCATGGCGGACTCCGTAGAATACGCGGCTCACCGAGTTGTAAAAACTCTCGGGGCCGTAGTCGAGCAGCAGCACATCGCCGGGGCCTCGGCGCACGGCCACGCTCTCGACCGTGCCGTCGCAGGTAATAAACTGTCCATCGATAGCGATCGCCGGAACGCTCGGACGGTCATCAGACATAAAGATTTCGACGACATCGCTCGGCGAAGTCAAGAAAGCGCGAGCTTGAATGGTGTGCGGCGCAATGGGTACGCAGACCATGCCCGTATAGTCAGGGCTCACGATGGGGCCACCGGCGCTGAGCGCGTAACCCGTAGAACCAGTCGCCGTCGAAACGACGACACCGTCACCGCGTAGGCGGTCGATATGGTGACCGGACACCGTGATGTCAAACTCGACCATATCGGACAGGGGGCCGCGCGTAAGCGCCATGTCGTTGAGGGCGAAGGTGCGCACAACATCCTTCGTACCATCTTCGCGCACGGACACGATATCCGCGGCGATGGTAGCGCGACGGCTCACATGCAGCTCGCCGGACAGGGCGTCGCTCACGACCTGCAGAATGTCGCGCTCCTCGGGACTCGCAGCAGTTAAAAAACCCAGGTGACCATAGGAAAGACCGAGGATAGGAATCTCACGATGGTTGAGGATGCGGGCAGCGCGCAGCAACGTGCCGTCGCCGCCGAGCGTAATGACCAGATCGGAGCCGTCAATATCAGGCGTGCTTTGAATCTTCGATCGCTGGTCGGCAGCCCATGCGACCTCATAGCCCTGGCGCGTCAGCCAAAGCTCGAGCATCAGGCCGCTCTCGACCGCCTCTTGCTTGTAGTAATTAGGAACCAGAAAGACCTTCATAGCGTTGCAGCTTTCTCGCTCATAACCGATACCTGGGATTGCAGCTCGTCTTGCGAGCGATCGCCGGGGTCAAATCTCGTGCCGTACAGGAAAAACTCAACGTTGCCCTTGGCACCATGAATGGGCGACACGCACACATCGACCGGGAACAGGCCCTTGGCAGCAAAGAGTTCAACCGCCGCCACGAGTGTATCGCGGCGCACGGCGGAATCGGTCACAATGCCGCCCTCGCCCACCAGCGCCGCCGGAGCCTCAAACTGCGGCTTTACGAGCGTGCAGAATGCACCCGTAGGCGCCAGGCACGCCAGTACCGCATCGATAATGTTCGCGATGCTGGTAAACGAGACATCACACACAGCCAGGTCGATAGTGCCGGCATAGCCAAGCTCAGGCAGCTGCGTCACGTTTGTGCGCTCATGCAGCGTCACGCGATCGTCCTGGCGCAACGACCAATCGAACTGGGCGCGACCCACGTCCACCGAGACAACGGTCGCAGCTCCGCGCTTGAGCAGACAATCGGTAAAGCCGCCGGTAGAGCAGCCCACATCCAGACAGGCAAGGCCCGTCGGATTGATGCCAAACGCATCAAGCGCGCCTTCGAGCTTAAGACCGCCGCGGCCAACATAGGGAATGCGCCCCTTCACATGCAGCGGCAGCCCCGGGATCACCTTAAGGCCCGGCGAAGTCAAGCGCTCACCGCCACTCGAGACCAAGCCGGCCATAAGAGTGCGAAGGGCATCCGCGCGATCGGCGCAGATGCCCTGTGAAATCAGTTCGTCATCAAGACGCACGCGTTTCATGAATGCCATCAACCATTCGTATCCGGAGATGCGGCCTAGCTATCCTGTGATTCGTTTGCCGCATCCTCATCATATTCCTGCTCGAGCTTGTCGGCCTCACGCGGCGTCAGCTCAAACTTGTCGACCATATCGACCGCGCGGGAGCCCAGCTCAATCGCCTCGTCAAACAAATCGAGCGAACGCTCCAAGGAGGTATCCTTGGAACGAACGGTAGCGATGATCTGGTCCAAGCGGTCCGAGATCTCGTCGAAGTTGCGGACGGAACCCTCTGGCATAGCTACTCCTCGACGGAGTCGACAACAGCCTCGGCGGCGTCCGCATCCTCGGCCAGCACGCCAGCCTCAGCCTGGGCAACCGCAACCTTGGCGGCCGCCTCGGCAGCCTGCGCCTCCTCGCGAGCGCGATCCTCGGCCAGCAGCTCCTGGTACAGGTCCTCGCCCGGCAGCTCCTCGCTGCGAGCGATCTTGCCCAGCACGCCGTTGACGAACGACGCGGACTGGTCGGTGCCATACGCCTTGGCAAGCTCGACAGCCTCGTTGATCACGATGGCGTCCGAGACCTCCTCGTCGGTGAGGAAACGCATCTCGTAAACAGCGATACGCAGCAGATTGCGGTCGGCGCCGGGCATGCGCATAAGATCCCAGTTCTTGGCAACGGATCGCAGAGCGCAGTCGATGCGGTCGATATGCTCGTAGGCACCGCGGCACAGCTCCAACGCATAGGGGTCGAGGGGACCCTTCGAGATCAGGAAATCACCCTCGAGGACGCGCTCGAGCGGACTGTCCGTAGCCTCGGCCTGGAACAGCAGCTGCAGCGCCTGACTGCGGGCAAGCGTACGCCCGCGATAAACCTTAAGGCTCAAAGGTTACTCCTTGGGGAAAACGAGGCCGTCGATGCAAACGTCGACGCGCTCGACCTCAACGCCCACTTGGGCATCGATGGCGGCGACCACGGCGGCGCGAACAGCCTCGGCGAGTTTCTTGAACGGATAGCCAAAGAACACCACGACACGCACGGTGAGTGCGAGCTTGTCGCCGATGACCTCGGCCTCGACCGCCGGCTCGGAAGCGGGGGCCTTGGACGAGAGCATCATGGAGACAAGGTTGGTGGCAAGGTCCTTGACGCCAACGGAGGCGATGCCCTCGACATCGGACACGGCGCGCGAGACGATGGCGGTCAGAACATCGGGCGAAATGCCGATACCGTCAATCTTGATTTCCTGGGGCATGAGTCCTCCTAGAAGAGTTGGTTGCTAGACGCGGGAGACGAACTTGCCGTCGCGGGTGTCAACCTTGATGACCTCACCCTCGTTGAGGTACATGGGGACCTGGATGACAGCGCCGGTGTCGATCGTGGCCGGCTTGGTGGAACCCTGGACGGTGTCGCCCTTAAAGCCCGGGTCGGTCTGGACGATGGTGGTCTCGATGAACATCGGCGGGGTCACGCCCATGAGCTCATCGTCGGCGAAGAGCAGCTGGCAGATGTCGTTCTCGCGCAGCCACTTGGAGTTCTCGCCCACCATGTCCTCGGGAACGGGAACCTGCTCATAGGACTCGTTGTCCATGAAGATATAGTCGGTGCCATCGTTGTAGAGGTACTGGAACTCACGGGTGGTGAGCATGACGCTCTCGAACTTGGTGCCGGCGTTGCAGGTGTTCTCGACGACACGGCCGCTCTTGATGTCGCGGGTCTTGTAGCGCACAAACGCGCCGCCCTTGCCCGGCTTGACATGCTGGAACTCGACGATGGTGTAGACCTTGTCCTTGATGCGGAGACCGAGGCCGTTCTTGAAGTCGGCGGTAGAAATGGTAGGCATAGCGACCTTTCTTGTTATGGGCAGAACGCACAAGCGTCCAAATTACATACGACAGAAATTATACACTTGCAGACGGCGCCTGCGGCGAGCGCATAAAAAGAGAACGTGGGGCGTCCGAATCGATCCGGACGCCCCGCCCCAAAAAATCTATCGAAATGGGCTAGCAATCGATGATGTGCAGGTCATGTGGCGTCTTGGTGAAGGGCTCGTAGCCGTTCTCGGTGACCACGCCGTAGTCCTCCAGGCGCACGCCACCCACACCGGGCAGGTAGACGCCGGGCTCCATGGTGACAACCGAGCCGATCTCGATGGTGTTCTTACTGCGGTTGAAGTTGGGCAGCTCGTGGATGTCGATACCGACGCCGTGGCCCAGACCATGGTTGTAGTAATCGCCATAGCCGGCATCGCCGATGATCTTCTTGGAAAGCTTGAAAATGTCGTTGCCCTCGACGCCCGGATGGATGGCGGCGACGCACTCCTCGTGCGTACGGCGCACAAGCGCATACAGGTCAAGCTGCTCCTGCGTGGGCTCGCCCATCACGACAGTGCGTGTCATGTCGGAGCGATAATCGCAGTAGCCCGCGCCGTAATCCATGAGGACAAAGTCGCCCTTCTCGATCACGCGATCGCTCGGCACGGCATGCGGGTTGGCGGTGTTGGGACCGCTCGCCACGATGGAGCCGAAGGCAAGGCTGTCGGCGCCGTTGGCGAACATAAAGTTCTCGAGCTCGTTGCGAACCTGCTTCTCGGTCATACCAGGCTTAATAAACCCGAGCATGTGCTGGAAGGCGGCGTCGGTGATCGACTGTGCATGGCGCATGAGCTCGATCTCCTCGGCATCCTTGATGGCGCGCATCTTGCGGATGTCGTCGTGCATCAGCGGCAGCATGCAGGCAACGGAGCGGTCCTCCAGGCCGCGCTGAATACCCTGGTAGAAGTTAATCTGCATATCGTCCTCGACAGCGCAGACGCGGCACTTGTTCGCCGCGATCTTGCCGGCGACCCAACCGGGGATGGTGCCCTCATCCATGTCGTAGACCCAGGGGCTGCCGGCGGGCGTGTTCTCCTCAAAGCTGTTGAGGTAGCGCGAGTCAGTGTGGAACAGGCACTGGTCGGCCGTAATAAACGCCGCGTGCGGGAATTCAAAGGTGTAATCGAAAACGCCCTTCACGCCCGTGAGCCAACGAAGATTGGCCTCGTCGCGTACCACGATAGCGTCGTAGCCGCGCTCGACCATCAGGGCACGGACACGTTCGATACGACCGGCAGGACCGGCAGCAAACTCAGACATGCAGATTCCTTTCTTGTTGTCTCTAAAAAGACGGGACGGGTCTCAACCGAACGACGGAATCGCATGCGATCCGCAACCGATTGGAAACCCGCCCCTCAACATGATACGAAAGACGATGGATGTCAATAAAACTTAGAGAAGTTCTTTGCGAGAAGCCAAGTAGGCGTGAGCATGGCGCTCAAGAACCTCGTCCTCAACGCTCGTTAGACGAATGGCGCCGAGTGCCGCGGGCAGCGGCAACATGCTACGGTTCGAGCGAACAAACTGCTGCCTGCGGAACTCCTCGATATATGCGGTGGGCTCCAGATCGAAGGCAAGCTCCTCGATACCAAAGTCCTCCAGGCAGTCATCGACCTCAAAGACGTAATCGATATCAAAGTCGCAGGCATCATGTGCTAGGCGCGCCTCAAAGCGCATGCCCTCGGACAACAGCTGGTAGGCAGGGACCTGCGAAGCGGCATCGCTTAAGCAGGCGCGCAGGGTACGCTCCCCCGTCTTGCCAAAATCGAGCGCATGGCGAGCGCTCGGGTTCGTGGCCATCAGTACGTCCTTGCGGGCAGTCTGAGACCACTGAATGGCATTGACGAGCGCGACCTCCTCGCCCGCGAGAATCTCGGGGACGGTCTCAGTAAACTGATTCCAGCGGGACTTGCTGCTCGAAAGCATGGTGCCAACAAGTACCGCATAGCCGAGCTTGAGGTCCTCTGGGTCCGCCTCGCGAACAAGGTCGAGGTCACACACGACCAAGCCCGGCTCGGGACGGAGCGCGATAGCGGGAAGCGCATTTGCCGACGAGGCGACGAGCGGCTTCATGGTCGTCGCGACTGTGAGCATGGCGTCGAACGTCGTCGGCACCAAGGCGCACTCGGTGCGACCGCACCACTGATTGGCACACCAGCAAACGACCGAGCAGGTCGCCGCGTCGCCGACAGCGACAACGAGATCGTCACAGGTAATGCCGTTAGCCGACAGGGCGCCAAAGACGGTATCGGCATCGGCCAGCGTAGCACCGGCAGGCGAAACCTCGAGGACGAGCGGCGACACGGCAAAACCGGCGTCGACCAGCGCATGCTCGACGACCTCGCCAAAACGCTCGGATGTGGCGTCGTTCCAAACCACCATCGCGCGCTTAGGCTTGCCCACAGCCGAGGCAAACATGCGCGACAGCTCCTCGAACGCGCCCAATCCGACGCGGACATCGACACTGCGGTTTTGGAAATTGATAAGTTGACGGCGAATCATAGCAGTCCACGCTCCAAAAGCTTCTCGGCACAGAGGTAGGAAACGTCCTCGAAGGACTTGTTGCGAATATCAAGGGTAATATCGGCGGCCTGGCGATACAGCGGACGACGATGCTCAAACAGGCGCGCGGCATGCTCGGGCGAACGGAAATCGGGGCGCGTGTCGGACCGACGA
>JAXKFZ010000016.1:0-8332 GCA_036550635.1 Collinsella sp.
CGCGGCAGATTTATACCCGTGCCCGAGCTCGAAGAGCCCTATGGCCGCCTTCCTGGCCTCGACATCATGCTTCACCCTCAAATCAACGCGCATAAAGAAAGCCTCCCATTTCTCATGTCCAAGAAATGGGAGGCAGTTCACCCGTGTGGTGGCGGGCTTTTTGCATGTCGCACGTGGGATAGAGCACATGCGAGAGAAAAACGCGGCTATTCGCTGCCCGCTGTCTAGCTGCTCGCGCGTTGCACGAGCTTAACGGGGACAAGCGTCTCCATCTCGGGCTCTTCGCCGCGCAGCAGGGCGAGCAGGGCCTGACATCCCTCGTGCGCGAGGCGCTCGGGGAAGCGGCGGATGGTGCTGATTTGCGGCGTCGGAAGCTGCGCGTAAACGGAATCGTCGAAGCCGATGAGACGGACGTCTTCGGGTACGCGCTTGCCGGCGGCAACGAGCGCACGCAGCGCGCCCACGGCTGCGTGGTCGCTATGGGCGAAGACGCCGTCGACGGGGTAGCCCGTGGAGAGGAAGTCGGTCACGAGCTCTTCCGACTCGATGATGCTCGGCTGCTTACCCGAGACAAACAGCTGGTAGTCGCGGCGTAGCGGCATTCCGTGCGCGGCGAGCGCCCGCTCGTAGCCCATCTGGCGCTCGTTGCCGGGGTAGTTGGCGGTAAAACTCGAGATGCTCAGGATGTCCTTGCAGCCGCGCTCGATGAGGTGCTCGGTCGCCATGTAGCCACCGCCGATGTTGTCGGAGCCCACGTGTGGGAAACCGAGGTCGTTTTCGGGCGCACGGTCGATGCAGACCACGGGGATTCCGTGGGGGACGAACTCGCCGTCGAGCCTGCGCAGGCCGGAGATACAGATGATACCGTCGGCCTGCTTGCTTGCCAGCGTGCGGAAGTAGTCACGCTCGCGGGCGGGGTCATTGGCGCTGTTGCAAACAAAGACCGAGTAGTCCTCGGTTGCCAGCTCGCGCTCCACATGCAGGGCGATCTTGGAAAAGAAGTCGTTGGAGATGTCCGGCACGATCATGCCGATGGTCCGGGACTGGGCCATACGGAGGCTCTTCGCCGCCATGTTCGTGACGTAGCCGTATTCCTTTAGGGCGGCTTCCACGCGTTTGCGGGTGTCTTCGGAAAAACGGCCGCTGCCGTTGATGACGTGGGAGACCGTGGCGACGGATACGCCGGCCGCGACGGCAATCTGGCGCATGGATGGGCGCTTGCCTGGTGTGGGCATGGGGCCTCCTGCTGCTTTCGGGTGGTTAACAGATTAACCGAGATTGTAGCGCATGCGCGATGCCGTAATGGGTCGCTTCGAAGTCGTTTTGTCGCGCTCGGTCTGCACCTTGGATAAGAAGGAGTTCGTCGAGCACTCCGATCCGGAGCGCACGCGCGCCAACATCCCGCTGTTCCAGCAGGGCATCATGATACAGCGGCTCAACTCCGAGAAGCTCGTGGTCGAGACCATGGTGAAGTTCTGCGGCTAGTAATTACTGCATTACATATTCTGTTGTCACCTGGGAGGCTTGTTTTTGCGGGCCTCTTTGTGTTGCTATGGAGCCCTGGCCTGTCGATAAACAAAGCGCCCGCTTGCCGGGGAGCAAGCGGGCGCTTCTGAGCGAATATGTTTGCGGCCATAGCCGCTGCAGGTGATGGGTTGTCGACTAGTTAGTCGTCGTACCGGAATCGTCACCCGTGCCCGAGCCAGAGCCCGAACCCGAGCCAGAAAGTGCGACCGTCAGCGTAATCGTGCTGTCGGTGGACTGCTTGCCGGTGGGGGAGACGCCCGTAACGGTGGCATCCTCGTTACCGCTCACGGGATTGCCGTTCTGGTCACAGAAGCCAATGTTATAGAAACCGGCGTTGTTGAGCGCGGTAACGGCAGCGGAAATGCTCTTGCCGTACAGGTTGCCCGGGACGGTGGCCTTGCCGGACTTCTTGGCAATGACGACGGTAATCGTGGCGCCGGGCTTCTGCTTGCCGCTGGGGTTCCAGCTGATCACGGTGCCCTCGGTAACCGAGTCGTTCTCCTGGTAGCTCACGTCGACACCAAAGCCTGCCATATCGAGGGCGTTGCGCGCCTGGGCCTCGGTCATGTCGGTCAGGTCGGGGACGGACGTGGTATCCGGGCCGCTCGAGACCTTGTACGAGATGGTCGTGCCCTTCGCGACTTCCTTACCGGCTTCGGTGCCCTGCTCAAAGACCTGGCCCTCATCAGCCTCGTTGGCCTCCTCGGAGGCGTTGCCCTTCAGGCCAACGCTTGCCAGTGCGGCTTCTGCTTGGTCCTTGGTCAGGCCGACAAGTTTGGGAACCTCAACCTTTTCGGAGGGCTTGGGGCCCTTGGAGATTACCAGGTTCACCTTGGTGCCCTTGGTCTTCTTGGTGTTGCCGTTGGGCGTCTGCTCGGCGACCTTGCCCTCGTCGACATCGTCGTTGTAGCTTTGGTCGATGGTGCCGACCTCGAGGCCGGCTTCCTTGATCAGCTCGACGGCAGTCTGCTGGTCCTTGCCCAGCACATCGGGCACGGTGACCTGCTCGCCGCCAAAGAGTCCTGTGGCAAAGGCCACCACGATGCCGATGACGGCAACGGCTGCCACCACGGCGGCGATGATCTTGTTCTTGTTGGATTTGGGCTTTTCGACCTCGTAGGAGCCGGTGGAGCCCGAAACCGAGCTACGGGCGGTATTTTGGCCGCTCACGCCCGAGACGGGACGCACCATGGCGCGCGTCTGATCGGAAAGCTCGCGAGTCTTGGTGGCGCCCAGCTCACCGGGGGCGCCGATGATGCGCGTGGGCTCCGAGACGTTGACGGCACGGCCCGACAGGTAGCTGTTGAGCACCTGACGCAGCTCGTCGGCGGTCTGGAAGCGGTTTGCCGGGTCCTTCTCCATGCACTTGAGGATGATGCGCTCAAGGTCGGCGTCGACACCGGAGTTGATCTGGCTCGGCGGAATAGGCAACTCGTTGACCTGCTTGAGTGCGACCGAGATGGCGTCGTCACCGTCAAAGGGAACGCGGCCGGTGGCGCATTCATACATCACGACGCCCAGCGAGTAGATATCCGAGGTGGGGCCGAGGTCCTGACCACGGGTCTGCTCGGGGCTGACGTAGTGGGCGGTTCCCAGCACGTTGTTGTCTTGCGTGAGGTGGCTGTTCTTGGCGCGCGCGATGCCAAAGTCCATCACCTTGATGTTGCCGTCGGGCAGCACCATGATGTTCTGCGGCTTAATGTCGCGGTGGATGATCTCGTGCTTGTGGGCGACCGAAAGCGCAGAGCTGATCTGCGAGCCGATCTGGGCGACCTTCTTGGGGTCGAGGGCGCCGTGGCTCTTGATGCCGCTCTTAAGGTCGGTGCCGCGCAGGTACTCCATGACGATGTAATAGGTGTCGCCGTCCTTGCCCCAATCGTAGACGCCCACGATATAGGGGGAGGAGAGGCCGGCTGCTGCCTGGGCCTCCTGCTTAAAGCGTGCGGCGAAGGTTGCGTCGCCAGCATACTGCGGCAGCATGATCTTGACGGCTACCGTGCGGTCGAGGACCTGGTCCTGTGCACGGTAGACGGTCGCCATGCCGCCTGTCCCCACCTTATCCTTGAGGAGGTATCTTCCCCCGAGGACCCTCTGTTCCATTCCTGCTCCTAACATAACTATTCGCTCAACGATGTGTGTAGTACCTACGATGTGGCCGCTGGGGCCGTGTGGCGCGTTGCCGCTAACTCTTCGGCCGCGGCGCGCCTCGGGTGTCCGATTCGATCATGGGCATCACGCTCCCTGTGCGGCAAGCGCCGCGGTCAGGACGATGCCGGCGATCTTGGCGGCCTTGACGTCATGCTTGTCGAAATCCTCCAAGGCCACCGAGATGGCGACCGTGGGTGAATCGTAAGGTGCAAAGCCAACGAACATTGAGTTGACGTTGGTGCCGCCGGTCTCGGCCGAGCCGGTCTTGCCGGCGACCTTGACGCCTGGGATCTGGGCATCGGTGCCGGTGCCGGACTGGACGACGGCAAGCATGGCCTGCTTGACCTGGTCGGCCGTGGCGGAGCTGACGGCCTGGCCCAGCGAGCGGGACTGCGTGGTCTTGACCACGGTTCCGTCCGGGGCGAGTACCTGGGCTACAAAGTACGGGTCCATGACCACGCCGCTGTTAGCGATGGCGGCGGCAATCACGGCGTTTTGCATGACGGTGGTCTGCGGGCCGGGCGTATGGTCCATGCCGACAGGCTGGCCGGCGCCGGCCCAGGCGGTCTCCCACTCGGTCATGAGCGACGGGTCGGCCATGATGGAGGCCGCGGAGGTCAGGTCCTGGCCGAGCTTTTGGCCGTAGCCAAAGGCGTTGGCAAACTGCACGAGCGTGTTTGCGCCAACTTCGTTTGCCACCTGGCCGAAGACGACGTTGGAGGACACGGCAAAGGCCTGCTGCAGGCTGATGGTGCCGTAGCTCTCGTTGGCATAGTTGGTGACCGGTGCGTTGCCGATGTCCATGGAGCCGGGCGCCTGGTAGGTGCTGGTCAGGCTGGCGGTGCCGGTTTCGAGTGCCGCGGAAAGCGTAACGACTTTAAACGTGGAGCCCGGCGTGTACAGCGCGTCCATGGCGCGATTGTACATGGAGCCGTCCTCGCCGCCGCCCGTCTGCAGCAGGGCATCGATGTTGGTGTTGTCGTAGGTGGGCGAGCTGGCACATGCGAGTACCGCGCCGGTACGCGGGTCGATGACCACTACAGCGCCCTTAAAGCCCTTGAGTGCCTGCTCGGCCGCCGTCTGGATGCGCGAGTCGATGGTGAGCTTGGCGGTGTTGCCCGGCTGGGTCTGGCCCGCGAGCGACGCGATGGCGTTGTTCCAGCTGGAGTAGTCCTTAGAACCGGTGAGTGTGTCGTTCATGACGCTCTCGATGGCGGTGGTGCCATACTGCTGGCTCACGTAGCCAACCACGTGCGCTGCCAGGTTACCGTTGGGGTAGGAGCGTACGTAGGTGCCGTCCTCCTGCTGCAGCGACTCGGCCAGCGTCACGCCGTCGGACGTGATGATGGAGCCGCGCTGGATGTACTTGGAGCGGGCGATGGTGTGGTTGTTGGTCGGCATGTCCTGATAGTCCTTGGCCTTAATGACCTGGACATAGGTGAGGTTGCCGATAAGGATGGCGAACAGCGCCGTAAAGGCGAGCACCGCACGGGTTAGACGGTTGGCGAGCGCAACGCGGCCGAGCACACCGGATTCAGGCGTGTCGAGCAGGCGACGGCGCATGCGCGAGCCGACGGAATGGCTGCCGCTGCCGTAGGAAGACGAAGTGGCAAAGCGCGTGCCCGTCGGGGCGGCGGCAGATGCGACCTGATCATCGGTGATGGCGGCCATGGTGCCGGTGCCGGTAAGCTCGGCCTCGCGTCCGGTCGCCTCGTCACCGGCGCGCAGCAGGAGCGCGACGATGATAAAGCTCGCCAGCAGAGAGGAGCCGCCCTGGCTCATAAAGGGCAGGGTGACGCCGGTCAGCGGGATCAGGCGGGTTACGCCGCCAACGATCAAGAAGGCCTGGAAGCTGATGGCGGCCGTAAGGCCCGTGGCGCTAAAGGCAGCGAGGTCGGATTTAGCGCGGGCAGCCGTGGTCAGGCCGCGAACGGCAAAGAGCATAAAAAGGATGAGCACGGCGCCGCCGCCCAAAAGGCCCATCTCTTCGCCGATAGCCGAGAAGATAAAGTCGGACTCGACGACAGGGATGTTGTTGGCCATGCCGTTGCCGATGCCAACACCGACCAGGCCGCCATCGGCAAGCGAGAAGAGCGACTGGACGATCTGGTAGCCCTGCCCCTGGGCGTCCTTAAACGGATCGACCCAAACTTGGAAGCGCACCTGAACGTGAGACAGGAACTTGTAGGCGCCCACGGCTCCGACGGCTAAGAGCGCAAGGCCGATAACGACATACGAAAAGCGCCCCGTGGCAACGTAGAGCATCAGCAAGAAGATGGTGTAGAACAGCACGGCCGAACCCAGATCGCGTTCGAAGACGACGACGAGCAGGCACACACCCCACACGGCAAACAGCGGCAGCAGCAGTCGCAGGCGAGGGATCTTAAAGCCCAGAATCTTGCGGTTGGAGATGGAGAGCAGCTCGCGGTTCTCGGCCAGGTAGCCGGCCAGGAACAGGACGATAAAGACCTTGGCGAACTCGCCGGGCTGGATGGTAAAGCCCGCGATGCGAATCCACAGCTTGGAGCCCGAGATCGTGGTGCCGATAAAGATGGGCAGCATCAGCAGGATGATGCCGATGATGCCAAAGGTGTACTTGTAGCGCATGACCACGTCGAGGTTTTTGACTAGTGCAAGCGTTCCCACCATGAGCGCCACCGAGACAAACAGGATGATGAGCTGTGAGATGGCGAGAGCGGGGGCGAGACGCGTCACGAACGTGATGCCGATGCCCGAAAGTATAAATACGATGGGCAGGATGGCGGGGTCGGCACCGGGCGCCAAGATGCGCACGGCAATGTGGGCCGCGGCAAAGGCGGCAAAGAGGCCGATCGGTACGGCGAGCGTCTCAAAGGAGATGGCAGCGCCCGCGGTGAGGACGTACATTGCATACAGCAGGATGACGGGGAACGCCGAGGCGATGAGCAAGAGCAGCTCGGTGTTGCGGCGACTCATAAGCGGCACTCCCTTTCTAATTCTTATCGGAGGCTTCGGCCTCGGCGGACTGTTCGGCGGTTTTCTCGGAATCTGATTCGGAGGTCGATCCCTGATTGGTGTTGTCGCGAATCGTTTGCGCGTCGATCACCTGGCGGGTCTGCTCCTCGTCGATCTGGTGGCGGTACTTGGATATCGTGTCCTGCGCATCGTCGACACTTGTTTGCGGAATACCCGCCTTGAGGCGGTTTTGCGTGTCTTCGGGCAGGTCGGATAGCTTGATGCTGGTTTCGCTTTCGAGCCAGTGGAGCTTGAGTCCGAGTGGCTTGCCGGGCAGGCCGCGCCAGACGGCGACATTGCCCTGGTAGGTACCCAGGTAGTACGAGCCGGTGACACCCGTGTAGGCCCAGATGCCAGCTGCCAGCACAAAGACGAGGGCCAGGATGGCGGCGATAGTAACGTTGCGGCGACGCACGCGTTGCGCCTCGCGCATGACGCCATCGTCAACCAGGTCAACGACTACTACGGTCACGTTGTCGTGGCCGCCGGCGGCAAGCGCCGCGTCCACTAGGTTGTCGACGCAGATTTGCGCGGTTGAGGACTGCGTGGCGATGTTCTCGATATCGCTATCGGGAATCATGCTCGAAAGGCCGTCGGAGCACAGGATCAGACGGTCACCTTCCTCGATATGCAGAGTGAAGTGGTCGGCATACATAGCGGGGTCCGAGCCCAGCGCGCGGGTGATGACCGAACGGTTGGGGTGGACGCGAGCCTCGTCTGCCGTGATTTCGCCGGCGTCCACGAGCTCCTCCACGTAGGAGTGGTCGCGGGTCACGCGGATGAGCGTGCCCTCGTGGAGCAGGTAGGCGCGAGAGTCACCCACGTGGGCGATGGCGAGCGTGTCGTTTTCGATATAGGCGCAAGTGGCTGTGCAGCCCATGCCGGGCTTGCCCAGGCCATTCAAGGCAGCCTCGATTACGGCGGCGTTGGCGGCCTCGACGGCTGCCGCCAGGCGTGCGGCGTCGGCAGACTGAGGAGCTGTCTTGGCAATGGTCTCGACAGCGATAGAGGAGGCTACCTCGCCGGCGGCGTGACCGCCCATGCCGTCGCATACGCAAAAGAGCGGCGACTGCACCAGGTAGGAATCCTCATTGTGCGGGCGCACACAGCCAACGTCGGAGCGGGCGCCCCACATGAGTTGCGTGGTGGTGCCGGCATCATAGGTCGAGTCGGTCTCGATGCGCTCCTCGGTTAGGGGTTCAAAGCTCATGGTCGAGCCGGGGTCTTTGAGCTTGGCCTCAACGGCGGCAACGTCGATCTCGGCTGTGTCACCGGGAGAGACGGTGTCGGTCTCGGCGTTTGATTCGGAATCGCCGGTGTCCGGGGAGTCGGGCTCCTCGGAAACGCGGGCGGTCGACTCGTCATCTTGCGGGCTGACGTCTATAGGCTCGGGCGTCGCAAAGTGCGACGGCGCGGGCGTGTTTTGCGACTGGGCGGCGGGCTCGGCCACGGCATCGGACTCGCTTGCGGGCGCAGGCTGCGGGGTCTTGGGTGCAGGGCCGTCCTCGGGGGATGTCCCCGCCTCGGGCGCCGGCGTAGACGCGGGCGCAACCTCGGATGCCGGGGCTATGGGAAACGCCGGCGCGGCGGGCTCGGGTGCCGCAAACACCGCAGCGCTCTCGTTGATTGCCGTGGCGACGGGCTCTGCAAAGTGAGCCGGCGC